>SFHN01000014.1 GCA_004555635.1 [Eubacterium] saphenum | reverse complement strand
CGTATACGCCGCGGTCGCTGAATGTGTCACTCAGCATTAGGCGGTTAAACTCAAAATCATCTACGATAAGCAGCTTATTTCTCTCCTGCATTTCCGAACCCCTCCCATTTTCACACCAGGAAAATACTATATAAAATAATTATACGATTTTTTCCCCAAAATGTCAATAGTTTATTGCTTAAATTCAGGATTATCCATAATCGCCGCGAGACCGCCCTTTACAACGTGAGTTCCAGGCTTGGGTTTCAGCAGCTCGCGCTTGGTGTCCGCCCACTTTTCGATAAGCTCGCGCGGTATCAGGAGATTGTCGCTGAACGGGTTTATGACAACTCCGCGAATGCTTTCGTTGTGCTTCAGCATAGTCACATAATTGTCGAAGCTCAGCACGAATGTCTGCGGCGGGGCGGGGGAGGCTGCCATATCCTTCCACTTAAACACCTCGTCCCAGCTTGTAAACGCGGGCTGCCAAGCCTCACCGTTCGGAGTGTTGAGCAGCACGAAGCCGATTTTCGTGTCGGCGTTAAGCTTAACTGTGCCGTCCTCGTTTACCGTCGGCGTTTCGGACATACGCACGACGCTCAATAGCTTTGCGTCCATACAAATGACCTGCGCCAGCGTATTCATATGCTCGATAAGCTTTTTCTTATCGCCCTCTTTAAGCAGCTCCTTGCGCTGCTCGAGAAGCTGTTCAAGAACCTCATTGTTTACGGGGTTATTCTCTGCCATTTCCGATACTCCTTACTTTGGGTTAAGCCTTGTAGACAGGCACGGCGTCCTCGGTAGCCTTTTTGCCGAAGTCGCTCGCCGTTGTCACAACGTTTATGGTCATACTGCCGATAAAGGGCTTTGCCGCTTCGCCAACGACATTCGCCTCGGTGTTTTCGTCGCCGTCGGTGTCGATTATCGCGAGGTGGGATTTCTCGCCGTTTACGGTCATTTCCCTGAGCCAGACTGCCTTTATTCCCGCGCTTTTCTTTGCCGCTTCGGCAATTGCGCCGATAAGCTCTGCGGGCGCGGTTTCGTAGTCGCTGATATATACCTCGGCGTTTTCGTCGAGCTTTTTGCTTGTGTGTCCCGAAACGCGAAGCTGCTTTTTCTCGCGCCAGTTTTTGCATATCTCGGTGGGAACAAGGAAGTTTTCGCCAAACGGGTTTATTACGAAGCCCTTTGCATCGGGGTCGTCAACAAGCTCCGCGATGTCGTCAAAGCCGACAACGCAGGTCTTTGCGCCTGCTTCAATTCCGCTCCACTTCTTGAACTCGTCAATATCGGTGAACACGGGGTAGAACCTGTTTCCGCTTTTGTCGCTCAACACCGCGAACTGAACCTGCGCGCCACTCTGACTTCCCGCAAGGGCGCTTGCGTTTGTGAGCGCAATCGGCGCAACCTTTACAACCGCGAGAAATCTCGCGTTCATACAGATTTCCTCTGCGATTTCTCCGAAAACGGGAGCAGGGTTGCCCTTGCTTATAGCAGTATTTTTCAGCTTTACAAACAGCTTTTTGAGAACGGGGTTAGTTATTTCATTATCCTTTGGCACAAAATTCATCCGAAGGGTTCCTTTCATTTGATTATTGCGACAGCCGCGACGGAGATGTCGTCGCGGGAGCCGTTTTCCGAGCGGCTTTTCAGGTGCTCGGGCAGAAAAGCGGCGGCGTCGTTTTCCACAGCGGACAAAACGCGCCCGCCGAAGCTCACGAAGTCCTCCGCGCTTTTGAACGAGTTAATCAGCCCGTCGCTTGACAGCACCAGCCCCGACACTCCCGCGAGATAAAACCAGCGGAACGAGCCGATAGCGTCGCTATCACACAGCGAGGTGGTTAGGTTTCCGAGAAGCTTTGCGTCCTCGGGCATAGGGCAGAAGCACGCTTCATCTTTGCGCCGCGCGAGAAAGCTTCCGTCGCCGATTTGCAGCCCGAAGCAGCCCTTTTCGGTAAGCGCCGCCACGATAAGCGTTGCGCCGTACATAACCTCGTTGGCAATTCCGCCGTGCCTGTCGCAGACCGCCTGCTCCCGGTCGCTTAGCGGGGAGAACGCGATGTGCGCGGCAATCTCGCTGTTCCACCCGAGGATAATGTTCGCGGCAATCCTGCGCGCAGCCTTTTCGGCAGCGATTTCGCCCGAGGAAAAAAGCTCGTCGAAATCCGCGTTTCGGTCGAAGAAATCGCAAATCGAGCGGATAGCCACGCGCGTTGCCATCTCGCTGCCTGCGGCGGAGCGGAAGTGCTTTTCGCTTCCGTGACCGTCGGACACGGCGGCAACCGCGAGCTTTTCGGAGCAATGGGTGCGGGCGCTGTCCTGACACGCCTCTCCCGCCTCGCGGTGAGAAGCGCCCCTGACAGACACCGAGTATTCCTTAAAGGACATTACCAGCCTTCCTCAATATCAGCGTTAATTTCGTCGCTCTCGGCAAATTCGCGAATCTGCTCTGCCGCAGACTCCTGCTTCGTGCGGAAATCCTCCTCGTTTTCGGCAAGGCGAACCGAGCGGCTGCCTATCTGCGACGAGGTAACCGCGACAAACTTTATGAGCTTTGCAAGCGCCTCGCCGTTGTGCGCGGTGACAACGCTGTCGGAGCTGCCCGTAAAGCGCGCGAGAATGTCAAGGTCTGCGTCCTCGCCGATAGCAACGGCAGCCTTAATGCCCGCGTTGTACCAGCGGTTCTTTTTCAGTTCTTCCAGACCCTTTTCAAAGTTGTCGGTGGGGTAGCCGTCGGACATAAGTATCATAACAGGCGCAAAGGACAGCGACGGGCTACGCATATACTCGTTTCGCGAGAGCTTTGCGGACAGCTCGGTGAACGCGCTTCCGAGGTCGGTGACGTTCTCCGCGTCGATAGCCTGCCACTCAAACTCCTCCGCCGAAACAGGCTCGTCGTACATCCAAGAGCTTCCGCCCGAGAACTTAAGCACGGCTATCCTGATATCCGCGTCTGCGCCGCCGATATCGCGTATTTCGGGGACAAGCTCCTCCATAACCGCGTTTACGGTGCCGATTTTGCTGCCGCTCATACTTCCCGAGCAGTCGATGAGGAAGAACAGAACCATTGATTTTTTGGCAATCTCCTCTGCATCGTCAAAGGGATTCATCGGAATGTCGGACATTTCATTTTCCTCCTGTATATGATGTTGCAAGGGGCAAAAGCCCCGCATACTATTCCAACTATATTGTACCACATTCCGCCGCCTTGTGTCAATAGCATTACGGCAAATGCGAGGAAAAGCTGTTGCATTTTCGGCGATATTATGCTACAATATTATACGGACTACAAATTATTCGGAGCTGAACAATATGAGAGTTATTTCTTCAACGCCCGCGGCTGACGGCTTCTATATGCCCGCCGAATTTTCCGAGCATTACGGCTGCGTGCTTATTTTCCCCGAGCGAAGCGACTCGTGGCAGTACGGCGCATACGCTGCTCGAAAGGCGTTTGCGAAGGTGTGCGAAGCTATTGCCGAGAGCGAGCGCGTAACCGTCCTTGCAAGCGACAAGCAGTATGAAAACGCCCGCAGGCTTCTCCCGCCGCATATCCGCGTGGTCGAGATGTCGTCAAACGATTCGTGGGCGCGCGACTACGCCCCTACGTTTGTGACAAACGGAAAAGAAATACGCGGCATAAACTGGAGCTTTAACGCGTGGGGCGGGCTTGTTGACGGGCTTTATTTCCCGTGGGACAAGGACGACAGGCTTGCTCGCAAAGTCTGCGACCTCTACGAAAAGGATATGTACGATATGAGCGGCTTTGTGCTGGAGGGCGGGTCAATCCACACCGACGGCGAGGGCACGCTGATAACGACAGAGGCATGCCTTTTAAGCGCGGGCAGAAACCCCGATATGACGAAGCGCGAGATTGAAGCGAAGCTGTGCGAGTGCCTTGGTGTTAAGAAGGTAATCTGGCTGAAGCGTGGTATATACAACGACGAAACCAACGAGCACGTTGACAACATCTGCGCGTTTGTCGCGCCCGCCGAGGTCGTGCTTGCCTGGACGGACGACGAGAGCGACCCGCAGTACGCGCTGTCAAAGTCCTGCTATGACATTCTCTCGAACGAGGTTGACGCAAAGGGCAGACCGTTCAAGATACACAAGCTTAACTGCCCCGCGCCCGTGACTATTACCGCAGAGGAGTGCGAGGGGCTTGACACAATGGATTTTGAACCGACAAGAACTCCGGGCGAACGGCTCGCAGCGTCGTATGTGAACTTCTACATTGCAAACGGCGCGGTTGTAATGCCGTTTTTCGGCGACAAGGCAGACGAGCCTGCAAGAGCGAAGCTTGCCGAGCTTTTCCCGACGCGGAAAATTATCCCGATATACGCGCGTGATATCCTTATCGGCGGCGGAAACATTCACTGTATAACGCAGCAGATTCCGAAGTGGGGTTAATTGTAATGAGCGAACATAACACGAACTGGGGAAAATCGGTGACCGGCGTTGTGATACGGGACGGAAAGGTGCTGCTTGCGCGGCACACCTACGGCGCGGGCGCGGGTCGGCTGATAATTCCCGGCGGGTACATACAAAACGGCGAACCGCCCGAGGCGGCGGTTGTCCGCGAGATAATGGAGGAAACAGGCGTATCCGTAAGTCCTGCGGGCATTATCGGCATTCGCTTCAATATGCACGACTGGTACATCGCTTTCCGCGCGGAATACCTTGCGGGCGAGGCGCGCTCCGACGGCGACGAGAACAGCGAGGTTGTCTGGCTTTCGGTTGAGGAAGCGCTGTCGTTCGATGACGTCCCCGATTTGTCAAAGCAGCTTATCCGCGCGGCAATAAGCGAAAACGAAATGCCGCCCGCAGAATTTGCGTCAAGCGAAAAATGGGCGCCGCAGAGCCTTTACTGCTTCAAAAACAAGGAGAACTGATATGAGAAAAATAACCGCTGCCGCCGTGCAGATGTCTATACCCGAAACACGCGAAAAATCTATCGAGAAAGCGGACGCTCTTGTCCGCGAAGCCGCCGCGAAGGGCGCAAACGTCATACTTCTGCCCGAGCTTTTTGAAACGTGGTATTTCTGTCAGGAGCGCCGCTACGACAGCTATGCGCTTGCGCTTCCTATAGACGAAAACCCCGCCGTAAAGCACTTTTCCGCGCTTGCAAAGGAGCTTGGCGCGGTTATTCCGGTGAGCTTTTACGAGCGCGACGAAAACGTGATGTACAACAGCGTCGCTATGATAGACGCGGACGGCTCTCTGCTTGGAATTTACCGCAAGACGCATATACCCGACGACCACTTTTATCAGGAGAAGTTCTATTTCACGCCGGGCGGCACGGGCTTCAAGGTGTGGGACACGCGCTTTGGCAAAATCGGCGTGGGGATATGCTGGGACCAGTGGTTTCCCGAGGCGGCGAGGTGTATGGCGCTTATGGGCGCGGAGCTTTTGCTTTACCCCACGGCAATCGGCAGTGAACCCATCATCGAGTGCGACAGTATGCCGCACTGGCGCAGATGTATGCAGGGTCACGCTGCGGCGAACCTTGTCCCTGTGGTTGCGGCGAACCGCGTAGGCACGGAGCGCGTGTCACCCGACAGCGAAAACTCAATGCAGGAGAGCGCGCTTACGTTTTACGGCAGCAGCTTCATCACCGACGGCGTAGGTGAAATCGCAAAGAGTGCCGACCGCGAAAGCGACTGCGTGCTGATAAGTGAGTTTGACCTTGACGCGCTGCGCGAAATGCGTATGAGCTGGGGAGTATTCCGCGACCGCCGCCCCGAGATGTACGGGAAAATCACCGAGAGGTAACACGGCACAAAGCCCGAGAAGCTTTCTTCTCGGGCTTTTTTATTTCATTTTTGGTAAACCGTTGCTTTGTAAGCTGCATATGAAGCAGCCGCAGCCGTCTGTCAGTCCCCGGTTGACTCCCGCAGTACAAGCGAGTGCGGAAGCATATAGGTGCTCTTGTCGGGAGTGTCCGACTTCATATTGTTAATCAGTTTTTCAATAACCGTCTTTCCCTGAAGATAGCACGGCTGCTCCACCGTCGAGAGCCGCGGGATGAACATATGCGAGTACGCGATGTTGTCAAATCCAAAGAACAGGACGTCCTTTCCGACGGTTATTCCGTTGCGTATCGCGTAGGTCATTGCGCCTATCGAAATCGTGTCGGAAATCGAGAAAATCGCGTCGGGCGGGTTTTCTTGCTTCATCAGATATTCGCAGCCCGCCGTTCCCGTTTCCGCGTCGTAGGCGCCGTAATAGATAAGCGCTTCGTCAGGCTCAATCCCCGCTTCCTTCAGCGCTCTGCGATAGCCGTTTTCGCGGTCAATCGAGCTTTGCGAGCGTATTTTCGTCGTGATAAGCCCTATGCGGCGGCGCCCCTTGCCGAGCAGATAGCGTGTTGCGTCATAGCCCGCACGCTCGTTGTCGATGGTAACGCACAGTATATCGCACCCGTCAAGCCGCTCAAGGCACATCGCGAGGTTGTGCTTCTTTCCGAGTTCGGAAATCGTCCCCGCGTCAAGCTTCGGCGCAAGCAGCACCGCGCCGTCTACCGCGCGCGAAAACAGCATTCCGAGCAGGTGCATTTCGTGGTCGGGGTCATCTCTCGTAGTCGCAATCAGCACGTCGTAGCCGTGGGCATAGGAGGCGTCCTGCATTCCCCTTAAAACGTCGGAGTAGAAGCTTTGCTCCGTGGAAGCGATTATCGCAAGAATGCGCTTCGTTTCGCTCTTTCTGAGGTCGCGTCCGAGAAAATTCGGGGCATAGCCAAGTTCCTCGACAGCGCGGTTGACCGCTTCAACTGCTTCCTCGGAAACGTTGGTTTTCTTGTTGAGCACGCGCGACACGGTAGCGACAGAAACATTTGCCGCTCTTGCAACATCCTTTATTGTAATGTTCAAATTCATCACTCCCGAAGCTTTTTTGAAATACGTTTACATCAATATTAGTCTATATCAATATAATACAACAAAAGTAAAACGTTTTCAATAGGCATTATGCACAAACCTTGACATTTTATATTGGAAAAAACCAAAAAAAGCCACCTCTTTTTGTCAGGCTTGCTCTGCATTACAGCGTGAAAACCTGCATATAAATGACAAAAAGACTATGGGAGGTAACTTATGGACGACATCAAAAAGCTCATTGAGAAATATAAGCAGGAGCTGCTAGAATACAGCCGTGCAAGACCCGTCGAGCCGCCTTCTTCGCCGCTAAGCTTTCCCGAAATGACTGACGAGCCGACAGCCGCGAGAGAAACACCCGCGCCGCCAAGCTTTCCCGAAATGACCGAGAAGCAGGCAGCGCCGTCAAGTCCGCCCCGCGAAACGCCTGCGCCGAGCACGCCCGAATCACCCGCAGCACCGACAGCACCGCGCGAGCAGCCCGCTCCGCCGCTGCCCGAGCCGTATGTAGAGCAGGGCGCGGGTAAACCTGCCGAAAAGCCGCAGACAGAGGAGCGCCGCCCGCAGATTATCGGCTATTCCGACAGCACAACGGAGGACATCTTCTCCGCATACAGCGACGTCTTCAGCAAGATATTTCCCGAAGAAACCGCAGGGCAGGAGTACGATGAAATTCCCTCAATCGAGGGCGTTCAGGAGGAAACCTACGAAACCACCCGCCCCGAGGACAACGTCACGCCTGCCGAGGAACCGTCGGGCGTTTCGGATAACTCCTCCGACGAGTCGTACCCGAATGTCCCCGCGACAAACGTAACCACCCCGCAGGCGGCGGAGCGCCTTACCGAGCAGCCCGTAAGCGGCACAAGCCCCGACGAGCAGCTTACGGGGCGCAGCTTTGAAAGCACTGAAACCCCGCGAAACAACCCCGCAGACATACGCCCGCTTGACAATGTTGGCGAAGCCACCGTGTCGTACAAGGAGCGCGATTACGCCGACTATGACGAGTTTCTAAGCGAAAACACCCACCGCGGAACAATGCGCTTTCTCGTTTTCGCTGCGCGCGGCGCTTTGCCGATTGAGGACGCTGCCTGCACGATATCCAAGGTGTTCGCAGGGGAGCGGGTTGTGCTAGCTTCGTTCGTCACCGACAGCAGCGGGCAGACGCCTGTTGTAACCCTGCCCGCTCCCGACAGAAAGCTGTCGCAGACCCCCGGCAGCACCGTGCAGCCGTATGCGCTTTATGACGCGGAGGTTACTGCGCGCGGGTACAGCGATGTGGAGCTTCGCAATATCCCCGTGTTTGACGGAATACTGTCGATACAGCGCGTTTCGATGATTCCCGAGGGCGGCAGCGAAATCATCAACGAAACCGAGCCGGACGTAAATGGAGGTGTGTAAATGCCCGAAGCAAATCTCCCGTATATTCCCGAGTTTATCACCGTTCATCTCGGAACGCCCTCTCAGCAGGCGCAGAACGTTACGGTTTCTTTCCCCGACTACATCAAGAACGTCTGCTCGAGCGAGATTTTCCCGACGTGGCCCGAGGCGGCTATCCGCGCAAATATCTATGTGCAGGTAACCTTTGCGCTTAACAGGGTTTACACCGAGTGGTATCGCTCGCGCGGATACGATTTTGACATCACAAGCTCGACGCAGTACGACCAAGCGTTTGTTTACGGACGCGAATTTTTCGGCAACATCAGCCGCCTTGTTGACGAGCTGTTCAACAACTACATCGTAAGGCGCGGGAGCATTGAGCCGCTTTTTGCGGCGTTCTGCAACGGCACAACCGTCACCTGCAGCGGGCTTTCACAGTGGGGCACAGTTACGCTTGCAAATCAGGGCTACACGCCGTATGAAATGCTGCAATACTATTACGGCGATGATATTGACATCGTAAGAAACGCACCGATTTCGCCCTACATCGAGAGCTATCCCGGAACGCCGTTCGGATTCGGCTCGGCGGGAAACGAGGTGCGTCAGATTCAGCTTGAGCTTAACCGCATAGGCACAAACTACCCCGCAATCCCGAAGATTGTCCCTGCGAACGGCTTGTACGGTGAGAGCACGGTTGAGGCTGTTAGGGTATTTCAGGGAATATTCTCGCTGCCGCAGACGGGTATCGTAAACAAGGCAACGTGGTATCAGATAAAGTATATCTTCACCGCCGTAAAGGAGCTTTCGGAGCTAAGCTCCGAGGGGCTTTCGATAGAAGAGGTAACGAACGTTATCGGCGAGCCGCTTCGTCTTGGCGACTACGGATTAGGCGTCAGAAACGTGCAGTATTTCCTGAACGTAATCGCGTATTTCAACCCCGAAATTCCTATGGTGCAGGCGTCGGGCGTGTTCAATCAGGCGCTCGAAAATCAGGTTAAGGCTTTCGAGCGGTTCTACGGACTTAACCCCGACGGTGTAGTGGATTTCCGCACGTTTCAGACGATACGCAACGTCTACAACGATATCCGCGAAAATCTTCCCGAGGGCTACGCCGGCTCGACAGCAAAGCTTTTCCCGGGATATGTGCTGACGCCGGGGCTTCAGAACGACGACGTGCGCGAGTTCCAGACTTACTTAAACGTTGTGGGGCAGAACATACAGGCAATCCCCGTGGTTCCCGTGACGGGGTATTTCGGGCCCGAAACCGAAAACGCCGTCAGGATTTTTCAGGAGAGCTACGGTCTTCCCGTTACCGGCACGGTCGGCGCGCCGACGTGGGACGCTGTCGCAAAGGAATACAACTATATCCGCTTCGGCACGGAGCGCACAGGCTGATAATTTGACCCGAGAAGCATATCACTTCTCGGGTCGCTTTGTTATGCTTTATGGATATACATTCGTGACGGCTCGGATTCGCCGTCGCCCTGCACCATACAGAGAAACTCCCATCCGTAGCGCTCATAAAACGAGGTGTGGTCGGTTATCAGATACAGTGTGTCAATCCCCCTAGCTTTCATATCTTCGGCGACGTAGTTCAGCAAAGCGCCCGCCACGCCGCGCCCGCGCCTGTCTGCTTCGGTGTACACGGCGCAGACGTTCGGCGCAAGGTCTTTCCTGTCGTGGAAGTCGTTTTCGATAACCCCCATTCCGCCGATTATCCTGCCGTCCTCGATTGCGAGATACCACTGAGGCACGGCGCTTTTTCCGCTTAGGTTTTCCTCCATACTTTCAAGATAAGCCTCGCGCGGTATTCCCCATTTCTCGTGAAACCACTGAGCGGCACGCTCCTTTATTTCCGGCATATCAATAAGGTTTACTATGGTGTAGCTCATTTGGTTCTCCTTTGAAAAGCTTGTCTAATTTTTCGTAAGCGGCTTGGCTTGTAGTAAAAACTTATTATCGACAGACTGAAGCCGCCCTTGAATACCAAAGGCGGCTTTGTGTTGGTTTCTTAAATCAGGACTTGCTTCTGATGTACTTGTCCATTGCCTTTGCGGCGGTTTTTCCTGCGCCCATAGCGAGGATAACCGTTGCAGCGCCCGTTACAGCGTCGCCGCCCGCGTATACGCCCTCGCGGGAGGTAAGACCGTTTTCGTCTGCGATAAAGCAGCCGTGCTTGTTTGTTTCAAGCCCCTTTGTCGTGTTACGGATAAGCGGGTTCGGAGATGTGCCGATAGACATTACAACGCAGTCAACGTCCAGCACGAACTCGCTGTCGGGCTTCTCAACGGGTCTTCTTCTTCCAGAAGCGTCCGGCTCGCCAAGCTCCATTTCAACGCACTTCATTCCCGTAACAAGCTTGTGCTCGTCGCCGAGAATTTCCACGGGGTTGTTGAGGGTCTTGAAGATAATGCCCTCCTCCATTGCGTGCTCGACTTCTTCCTTACGCGCGGGCATTTCTTCCAGACCGCGGCGGTATACTATGTATACGTTCTCCGCGCCGAGACGCTTTGCGCAGCGCGCCGCGTCCATAGCAACGTTTCCGCCGCCGACAACCGCAACGTTTTTGCTGTTTTTAATCGGGGTGTCAGAGCCTTCTCTGTAAGCCTTCATAAGGTTTACGCGGGTAAGGAACTCGTTTGCCGAATAAACGCCCTTCAGGTTCTCACCGGGGATATTCATAAATCTCGGCAGACCTGCGCCCGAGCCGATAAAGATTGCCTCAAAGCCCTGCTCGAAAAGCTCGTCAACCTCGATTGTTCTGCCGATAACGACGTTAGTTTCAATCTTAACGCCCATAGCCTTCAGGTTGTCAACCTCGTGCTGAACAATGCTCTTGGGCAGTCTGAACTCGGGAATGCCGTAAACCAGCACGCCTCCCGCGAGGTGAAGCGCCTCGAACACCGTTACGTCGTAGCCCATACGCGCAAGGTCGCCCGCGCAGGTAAGACCAGAGGGACCTGCGCCGATTATCGCGCACTTGTGACCGTTCTTTGCGGGAACGGAGGGAGCAGCCGTGGAGTTCTTGTTGTGGTAGTCCGCAACAAAGCGCTCAAGTCTGCCTATTGCGACAGGCTCGCCCTTGATACCGCGCACGCACTTGCTTTCGCACTGCGTTTCCTGCGGGCAAACGCGTCCGCATACGGCGGGCAGAGAGCTGCTCTGCGAGATAATCTCGTATGCGCCCTCGAAATCGCGCTCCTTTACCTTAGTAATGAACGCGGGGATATCAATGGATACGGGGCAGCCGCCGCGGCAGGGGCTGTTTTTGCAGTTAAGGCAGCGCTCTGCCTCGTTTACCGCCTGCTCCTCCGTATAGCCGAGTGCAACCTCGGAGAAGTTCTTGTTTCTTACGTCGGGTGCCTGAACAGGCATCTCGTTCTTTTTAAGGCTCATATTAGGCATATCAGTTTGCCTCCTTTGCAAAGAGGTTGCAGGTTTCCTCGCGCTTGTGCAGCTCGAAGTCCTTGTACATTGCGCCGCGCTCCATTGCCTCGTCAAAATCTACGAGGTGGCCGTCGAAATCGGGGCCGTCAACGCAGGCAAACTTGGTTTCTCCTCCAACGGTAAGTCGGCAGCCGCCGCACATTCCCGTGCCGTCAATCATAATCGGGTTCATCGAAACGGTGGTCTTAATGCCGTACTCCTTGGTAAGGCGGCATACAAACTTCATCATAACGAGCGGGCCGATTGCGATAACCTCGTCGTACTGATTGCCGTCCTTGATAAGCTGCTCGAGCGCGTTTGTAACAAGACCCTTTTCGCCGCAGCTTCCGTCGTCTGTCATAAGCTTCATAACGTCGCTGACAGAAGCAAACTCGTTTTCAAGGATAACGAGGTCCTTGTTTCTGAAGCCGACAATGCTGTGAACCTCTGCGCCGAGGTTATGCAGCTTCTTTGCGATGGGATATGCTATTGCACAGCCCACGCCGCCGCCTACAACCGCGACCTTTTTCAGACCCTCGGTATGGCTGGGTACGCCGAGAGGACCGACGAAGTCGTGGATAAACTCGCCCTCGTTGAGGTGGTTAAGCTTCTCGGTGGTTGCGCCGACAATCTGGAAAATAATCGTCACCGTGCCCTTTTCGCGGTCAAAATCCGCGATAGTGAGCGGAATTCTCTCGCCCTCGCTGTCAACACGAAGAATGATAAACTGACCCGGCTCTGCCTTTTTGGCGATAAGCGGCGCGTCTACCTCCATAAGTGTGACGGTAGGGTTCAGAACTTTTTTGGTTAGTATTTTGTACATAAAAAAGCTCCCTTCTGGTATCAACTTTTTCTTTTTTCAAGCGTCAAAACACGCTACGAATAAATTATAGCACAATTCTAAAAAAAAATCAATACCGCAGCACAAGAAAATACAGGGCGCGGGGGCGCATCATTTGTTTTCTTTTTTGGTCTGTTGACCAAAAAAGAACGGGGGGGAAAACTCTTGTTTTCCCCCAGACCACTTTAGCGCTTTAGCGTTTTCCGCGAAGCGGATAATGCTTCCTTTTGTGACAAAAGGAAGCGAAAAACAGTCCGCTTCGCGGTGTTTGCGATAAGCAGATTATATCAGCCCTCCGTCGGATTAGATATAACGCCCATAAACAGCGGCGAACCGCAGTCGCTCTCAATAACGAAGATAAACGGTCTGTCGAGCGTAAAATCAATCACCTCGTCGGGAGGAAGCGCCGCGCCGCAATCCATCATCACGGTAAACGCAGCCGCCGTGCAGCCCTCCTCGTCAATCGTAACCCTCGCGGCGTGCTGCACTTTTGAGATTTCGGACGGCAGGTTTCCGAGAAGCGGGGAGAAGTCAGCCTTATCCATATCGAAAACGTCCGTCACACCAAGCGCCTTGAACATATCCGAAATCTCCGTGTCGTTCGTGATGTCAAACTTCGGCACGGAGAAATTTATGCGCCTTAACTCGCGCTTTTCCCACTCGTCCCACGAAGCGGACAGGTAATCGTATATCTCCTTGTCATTCAGCAGCTCCTCGATGCTCACACCCTCGTCGGGGAGAATAAAGCGCATTTGCCCGCCCTCATAGAAACGATAATCAAACGCGGTGAATTTCTCACCGTAAGCAATATGGTCGGTAAGCTCTTTCTTGTTCATAAACTCGGCGGTGACATCTCCGTCGGGCGCGTGGAAAACGCTCTCGGTGTTATTCTTATCCGAAAACTCATTGTCCCACCTCGCCTTAAAATACACGGTAGAAGCCAGCGCAACGAGCGTTTCCTCGGGCATTTCAATTTTGCCCGCCTGCTCTTTAAGCATACCCTTTGTATTCTCGTTAAGCCAGTTCTGAAGCAGCTTGTTGTAATTTTCGCTGCCCATTTCCCCGCTGAAAGAGGACGCGTGGTAGTTTTCCGCAAGGCGCAAAAGCGGCGCTTTTGAATACTCCAGACTATCGCTAAGCCACACGGAATTTGCGAGTATAGAGGAGCTTGTGTCGTCGTCGAAGTAGTTTGTAGTCCAAATCGCGCTGGCGGTTTCGCGAAGCGTGTCTATATCATCGACAGAAAGCATTTCCAGCAGCTGCGCGCGGGAGTCGCCGTCGGTTATTTCCGCAAGCATAGCCGCCGCCTCGTAAATGTTTATCGGCGAGTACACAGTGTTTTCCTCGCCCGAAAGCACGTTTCCGAGCTTCGCCGAAAACGGCGGGTCATCCGCACCGTAGGTTTTCGTCACGTTCTCGGACGTCACCGTCACCGGACGCGGCGCCACCACCAGCGTCGCCGAGGTCGAATCGGCCTTGAACGTGTAGTTGTCCGCCGCAAGCGTGCCGACACCCGTTACGGAAACCGTGCACGCGCTGGACACCGGATCGCCCTTCGTGTACGTGCAGGAATAAGTCGGCTGGCCGCCAATCGACACCTTGGACGCG
>SFHN01000249.1 GCA_004555635.1 [Eubacterium] saphenum | reverse complement strand
GGTCGGCTTCGTTCTCAATCCCGACGCTTATGCGGATTAAATCGTCGTAAACCCCCGCACTCTGTCGTGCCTGCTCCGAGCTGTGCAGGAATATCGTTGAAGCCGGGTGAATAGGGTGCGCTGTAAACGTCCTCGATAGAGGTGTTGACGTTGATTATCGTGGAAATTGAGTTCAGGCGGTACTCGCGCGGCTCCTCCTCGTACTGAATAAATCCGTCGGGAATGATGTCCGATTTCTTTCTCTGGCTGCAAAGCACGTCCAGCGGGGTTTCGCCCTCAACCACCTTGTTCACGCGGTAAATGCCCGTTTCCAGCCCCTTGAATTCAAGGAACTTTGTCAGCCACTTCGGGGTGATTGCGCCGTACTGCGGCTTTGTCTTGGTCACGTAGGCGAGATTGTACGTCGCCTTTGCTCCGAGGGCGTTTATGCCCTGTGTTACCTTCTGTTCTTCCTTTGCCATTGTTTTGTCCTCCGTATAGTAATTTTTTATGTGAAATGTCCTCCGCAATGCTATATACGGAGAAAATTACAGCCAAGCTCCTTCGTTTGAGAAGATGATGTTTTAGCAGCTTCAAAGCCGCCTTTCAGATTGTACATCGCGCCCTTGTAGCCCGCTTCGCGCAGCGTGTTTATTGCTAGAATACTGCGCTTTCCCTCGCGACAGATGAATATTGTGTCAACCTCGGGGTCAAGCTCCTTCTGCCGCCGCGCAAGCTGACCTATCGGTATCGCTATCGCGTTCGGGAAGCGGCATATCGCCCGCTCGTGCGGCTCGCGGACATCAATTATCGTCAGCGGCTCTCCGCTTTCTACCCTGCGTACAAGTTCCTCCGGATCTATGTCCTCGACAGGCTCTTTGTTTTCGTCCTGCTTCAGCCCGCAGAAATCATCGTAGTCGTAATCTTCCACCTCGGTTATAACGGGATTTGCACCGCATACAGGGCAGCTTTCGTCCTTGTGTACGTTCACAATCCTGCCGGTTAGGTTCCACGAATCCACAACCAGCAGCTTTCCACGCAGCGTTTCACCGCCGCCGATAATCAGCTTCAGCACCTCGTTTGCCTGAATACTGCCGACAATCCCCGCAAGCGGGCTTATTATGTCGCCCGAAGCACAGGTCGGAACAAGCCCCGCAGGAGGCGGCGACGGAAACTGGCAGCGAAAGCACGCGCCGTTTTTCGCGTCAAATACGCTTACCTGTCCCTCAAACTGATACACCGCGCCGAACACCACGGGCTTTCCCGCAAGCGCGCAGGCGCCGTTTATCAGGTATCTCGAACGGAAATTGTCCGAGCAGTCAACCACGATATCGTAATCCGCTATGATATCGGAAATGTTGTCGGCGGTCAGTTCCTCGCTGTAAGTTTCTGTCTTGATTTTGGGATTTATCGCGCGGATTGTATCCTTTGCCGACGCGGTTTTCGGGCGGTGAACGTCCCTTGTTCCGTGGATTATCTGGCTCTGAATATCACCAAGCGCAACCTCGTTAGAGTCCGCAGCGCCGATTGTTCCCACACCCGCCGCGGCGAGATACTGCACCACGGGGGAACCAAGCGCCCCAAGCCCTATAACCAGAACCCTTGCCGCTTTAATCCGCTTCTGACCCTTTACGCTTATTTCCTTCAGCAGAAGGTGTCTGTTAAAGCGCTCAATTTCGGTGTCATCAAGGGTGATTTCCTTTCGGCGTTCCTCGGGAATAACGCTCTCTGCAGGCGCTCCGCCCGCAATCGCGGGAAGAAGCAGCACGGTGTCGTTTTCCGAAAGCGGGGCGTCCCAAAACTTGCTGCTCAGCCTGTTTTCGTTGATGTAAACGCTGACGAAAGGTCGGAGTTTTCCCTCCTCGTCAAACAGCGCCTTGCTGCTGTCGGGATACTCGTCCCGAATGTTCTGTATCACCTCGCGGACGGTATTGCCCTCGGCGCTGATTTTCGGCTGTTTATTTACAAATGCTCGCAGCGTTGCAGCAATATAGACTGTTATCTGCATTTTCATCTCTCCTTTCAAAAGCTTCTTCCGAAACGGTGTTGTTACAGTTCTTTTTATAGCACCGCATTTCTGCGGCTTTTCCGTTTATTACGGAAATTATCGGATATGACAATTCGGGAATCATATAGCTTATGTCCTCTGCCGAAGCAGCGGCTTCGTTATCGGGGTGGGAGTGATAGAAGCCCACGATTTCAAGGTGATTTTGCTCCGCATACATTTCTGCGCGGAGGATTTCCGTCGGGTCGATACGGTAGTGCAAACGGCTGCTGTCCGAGCCTGCCGCATTTGCCGTCGGATAAACAAGGGCTGCCGTTTTGCCTCTGCTGTCGGCATACCCGAAAGAGAACTCTCAAATATGAATATTTATTAAGGTAAAGAGGGTATATAAGGATTTTTTTTGCAAAAAAATAAATTTGCCTATTGACAAAGTAGGCAATATATGCTATACTAAAACCAACCTAATTGGTAGGCGATTCTGAAAGAGAGGAGAAAGTATTTATGAGAAAGCTTGTTTGTACCGCAGATATGATAACGGAGCGATGGATTTGTTGTCGCTGTAAATCTTTGTGTCAATTTA
>SFHN01000248.1 GCA_004555635.1 [Eubacterium] saphenum | reverse complement strand
GAGCGTAGGAATACTTTATGCCGTAACGACTATGCCGCAGTCGTTCGGAGATTTTAAGGAGTTTTTCATTGTTGATGGAATGGTAGGAGAAAACTTCCTTTTGTCAGTTTCAATGCTGATTTATTTCAGCGCCGGTCTTGCGATAGTGATTGCTGCACACAAATTCAAAAAGGCGCAGAGAGCAGCTGAAGAAAACTAACACGACATCATAAATTCACTACATAAACAAAGCCGCGCAAGACCTGCGCGGTTTTGATTATATTATATTAAAAAATATGTGTATTTCGTCGATTTTTTATGCTTTTTTAATATATTTTATGTTGACTTTATTTTGGAAGTAGTATATAATAATTATAAGGCTTACTATGCGAGGTGACTTCGTGTGAAAATCGGCGCGGCGCAGATGTCGCCGTTGTGGGAGAATAAAGCGCATAATATGCGCGTCTGCCGCACGCTTGCAGAAGAAGCTAGGGAAAGCGGTTGTGAGCTGCTGGTTTTCCCCGAGCTTACTCTTACGGGCTTCAGTATGAATCCATCGCTCGCTGAGCCGCCCGACGGCGACTCGGCGGAGTTTTTCTGCGGATTGTCGAATGAACTTGGCATAGCTATAGCCTTCGGAGCCGCAGTATCCGAAAACGGCAGGGTATACAACCGCCTTTGCATTGCCCGAAACGGCAGCGTAATCGCTTCTTACAGCAAGGTTCACCCGTTTTCATACGGCGGCGAGGATAAGCTTTTCAGCGGCGGAAGCAGCGCCGAAATCTGCGAGATAAATGGGGTTCGCTTCGGTCTGTCGATATGCTATGACCTACGCTTTCCCGAGCTTTACAGAATGCTCGCAGAGCGTTGCGACTGCATAATAAACATCGCAAACTGGCCGCAATCAAGAAGCGCGCATTGGCAGGCTTTGCTGAAAGCGCGCGCAATCGAAAATCAGTGCTTCATCATCGGCTGCAACAGGTCGGGCGAGGGAAACGGCATCGCCTATTCCGGCGACAGCGCCGTATATTCTCCCGATGGGGAGCAAATCAGCTGCGCAAAACCTTTCTGCGAAGAAATAGTATATGCCGAGGTTTCGCGCGCGGAGGCAGAAAAGCAGCGCCTTTCATTTCCCGTTACGCAGGATATGCGCAGGGACGTTTATATTGAATTCTATCGCTCTTAAAGAGCGTGATTTGCATAAAATTATATTAGGGGTGTGATTTTGTGGAGATTGAAAAGAAGATAGAATGGCTTAAGCCCGAGAGAATTGAAAAGCTCTATACCCGCAACAAAAGCGTGTTCGGGATTAACAGGCTTATGGTTATCGGAATCGGAAAAAACGGGCTTGACTGCGTGCTGAACTGCAAGCATATAATAGAAAAACGCTTCGGCTCGGACGATAAAAAGGTGCGTTTCCTCGGCATAGCGGAGGAGTCGATGTTCGGCGGACTGTCTTTTGAGGGAACAACTCTCACCGAGGACGAGTGCTTCCGCATTGTCCCCGACGAGTCGATTTACAGATATCTGAATAATCCCGCGCGGCTGCCGCAGTATGCGCTGTCGTGGTTTGACAACGGACTCAGAAACTACTCTCCCGCAGCGCCGACCTACGGTCTGACAAAGCGTCAGTGCGGCAGAGTTGCGCTGTTCCATAACATAAAGCAGTTCATAAAGCGCACGGGCGAAAGCATTTCGGCGTTCGGCGGCTCGGATAAATCGCTTGAGATAGTGCTGACGGGAAATATGGGCGACGCGTTTTTCAGCGGAATGTTCATTGATATTGCATATATTCTGCGCTCGCTGTACGAGTCTGCTTCTTATCCCGTAAAAACAAGCTGTATGATGTTTGCGGCGGACACCGCCGAGCTTTTCGAGCAGGACGCCCGCGAGCTTGGCAACTACTATGCTAACACCGCTATTACAAAGGACGAGCTTGATTTGTTCCAGCTTCACAGAAAGCCGTTTGCACAGCGCTATTCCGCAACATTCGAGGTGCAGAGCGACATGCCGCCGTTTAACGCCGTGCTTATTCCCGTGGGCGAAAAGAGCTACCGCTACACGCTTTCAAAGGCTTCCGAAAAGATTGTCAGCCGAATGGAAATGCTCTTTACAAAGGACGACGACGCGGAGCGCATAATGTCCTACAATATGCTCCGCCAGAACGAAAGCCACGATTTCAGGTATCTCGGCTTTGACACCGCCGTCAGGGAAATTCCGCTCGGCAAAATGCTGTCGTACCTCTCCGTAAAGACGTTCACGGTGCTTAATCACCGCCTTAACGCAAACAATGTCGGAGAAAACGCGCTTGGCAGATACGCCGCGACCGTCACTCCCGACGCTGATTATCTTGCGAGCAAGGGCGGCGATGTCTACGAAATCGAGTTTGACGAGAAGATTAACCCCGTGTTCTCAATAAAGTCGCTAAAGGTAAGTTCCGATAACTCACAGAGATATATCAACGAGTGGCTTGACAAATTCTGCGCCGCGGTTAAAAAGGGTGCGGATATAAGTTTGGAGGAGCTAATCGGCGGGGTAATAAGCGACTGCGAAAAGGCAAAAACCGATATCGAAAAGGGCCCGTTCTATTCCA
>SFHN01000247.1 GCA_004555635.1 [Eubacterium] saphenum | reverse complement strand
GCCGCGGTAAACGTCAACGGTGTAGCTCAGAATTTGGCACGTGTAGAAGCTTATTCCAATAGGGAACGCAATTTTCAGCAGCGGAACTGAAAGCCCTGTCAGCGCGTTGAAGTTTTCGATGAAGAAGTCGGCGTACTTGCAGTAGGCAAGCAGACCGAGGCTGACGATTACCGACAGCGCGACAAACAGCTTTGCCGCTTTCTTCCCTCGAAACTTCTCAATCAGTATGCCGAAGATGTAGCCCTGAAGAATTGCGGCAATCATAAACACAAGATAGCGCGGCTCGCCCCAAGCGTAAAACACAAGGCTTGTCAGCAGCAGCGCCGCATTCTTGAACCTTCGCGGCACCGCAAAATACAGCAGCAAAACCGCAGGCAGAAAATAAAACAGAAAAGGTATGCTTGAAAAAATCATATAACCCCCGGTCAACCGATAAAGCAAAATGTACGTTTAACAATACCGCCGCGCGGATAAGGGGCGCGGCGGCTGTCGTTTTTCAAAAGAGATTTATTCGATGGGCGCTTCGTATGCCACAACAGCGGTGGGATAAACGGCAAGAAGCTTATCTCTGAAGGTGTTGATAGGCTCCTCGTGACCGAACATTGCAACAACGTAGCTGCCCTCGGTGATGATAACCAGCTTGTCGGGGAAGCCGCACATCCACTGTCTTGCGTTAATGTTGGTGCTGAGCGACTCTACAATGCCGTCAACGTCGGCGCTGTCGATAACGTGGTATGCGCCGCAGGTAAAGGTGTTCGCGTTCATCATATGCATAATGGAAGCAGCAGCGTCAATCTTGGAAACCTCGCTTGCGGGGAAGCCAAGGGTAGCGTCGAGAGCCTCGGTATCCTCAATACCGTATGTTCCCGCCTGACCGTCGGTCATATTCTCCTCGCTGAAATCGCCGCCCGCAACCGCGAAACGCTCGTCCTCACCATAGGTTTCCCATACGCTGTTGAGAAGCTCAACCGCGTCGCCCGCAGTCGCTGCGCCCTCGCTCTCGGGAGTGCTCTCGGGAGTGCTCTCGGAATTGCCCTCGGAAGAGGTGTCGCTTGCGGGAGTGCTCTCGCTTTCGTTATTGCTCTCGGAAGAGGTGTTCGAAGAGATGGGTTCGCTCGACTCGGAGCTTGAGTTGTTGTTGCCGTTGCAGCCGGTGAAGGCAAGCACCATTGCACCTGCTAAAATCATTGCTAAAAACTTTTTCATCTGTTTATTCCTCCTGATATTTCTCTTTGCAGCAACGCTTAAGCGAAGCTGACTTTATTCCAAAACAAGCGTCCAGCCGTTATCCGTATAGAACAGAGTCAGCGTTTCGCTCGTTTTACTGCCTGATACCGTCATACTGTATTTTGCGGAATAATCCGCCTCGGGAATGCTCCAGAGAATGTCCTGCGTCTTTGTCAGGGTGCATTCCGCCCCGCAGGAAACCGCCTCACCGCCCTCGGAAAGCAGCGTTATAGCGCCCTCGGACACCGCAACGTTTGCTTTTCCGTGCGGGCATACCGTAAGCGCAATGTCCACGGGTTCGGTAAAAATTGCCTGCGCGGCAAAAGCTGCCTGCACAGTGCGCGGAGAAGCCTCACCACTATTATTGTGCAAAGGCGCCGATATATTCTCCCCCGCAGAAATTCCCCTGCCGTTTACCAAAATTTCCGCGCCGCGCGGTATCGACAGACCTATTGCAAAAAGTGCAACGGCAGCACACGCAGCGGCTGCGGCGCACCAGCGCAGAACTCCCGTTTTTTTCGCAGGAGCAAGGCTGTCGGCTTCGGCGAGAAATTTGTCGTCTATTTCCGAGAAAGCCGCCGCAAGCGGTTTGCTTTTCATATAAAAAATCCCTCGCTTTCCAGATATTTTCTGAGCTTTGCGCGGAGCCTGAACAGCACCGACTTAACCTTGCTTTCCGAGAAGCCCGAGCGCTTTGCGATTTCCTCTATACTGTCGCAGTAGAAGTATCGGCGCACGAAAATGCTGCGATAGATCTGCTGCTGACCTTCAAGAAACGCGTTAAGAGCGTCACGAAGCTCCGAAGCGGAAGCATTTTCGAGCGAGCGCTCGTCGGGCACGCACTCGTCAAGCTCGTCAAGCGACAGCGAAAACTCGCTGCTTATGCGCTTTTGCGCGTGGAGCTTGTTATAGCGGTTTATCGCAAGGTTTCGGGTAATTTTCCCGATAAAAGAGGACAACACAGACGGGCTGTGCGGCGGAATCGCGTTCCAGGTATGGAGGTATGCATCGTTTACGTTTTCCTCGCTCTCCTGAACATCATTCAGAATGCTCATAGAAATCTTCATACAGTAGCCGCCGAATTTTTTCATCGTTTCAGCAATTGCCTGTTCATCACGTCGGAAATACAGCCCGACAATCATTTCGTCTGTCATCTGTTTTGTTCCTCTATCCTTAATCACAGAATTTATTATGCCCGCGTTGCACTTTTTCAAAAAAATATTTCTATGATTAGAATTATACCATTTTTTAGATATTAAGTCAATAGCACTTGGCATCAGACCATTGGCTGTCTGAGAGGTGAGCTTTTTTATCATTATTATGCATTTTACAAACAGGAAAACGCGGCGCTTG
>SFHN01000246.1 GCA_004555635.1 [Eubacterium] saphenum | reverse complement strand
TCTTTTCGCAGGAAAAGAAGCTCCTTGCCGTCCTTTTTTTCTCTGATTTTAGGCGGCAGAAGCTGAGCTTCCAGCTCCTCCGAAAGCGCGGCAGTCAGGCGTGACAGGCTTGTTGACGGCGGAATGTCCTCAACAACGCAGGTAAGGCGCAGAGCGCCCGAGGGCGGCTGAACGCACCTGACGGAAACAACCTCAAAGCCTTGCTCCGAAAGCACGCGCAGAGCGCTTTTTTCTTTGTTAAAAAGTATTTGCGAGCCTGTGCCGATTTCCTCCGAAAGCTCGCGCAGCAGCTTTGCCGTCCAGTCAAACTGACCGCAGGCAAGCTCACGGTTACGGGCTGAATTTGCTTGGAGCGCAATAACGGCATTTCTGCTGCCGTAAACCTTGTTGAAGCTTTCCGCAAGGCGGGGTACGCTCGGGCATTTGGCGTTGAAATTAACCGAAAAATCCTGCGCCGAAACGGTTTTTCCGCCCGAAAGAAGCTTCATAACCGCTTCAAATTCGCCGTCCTCCGGGCAGAGCTTGTCCCGCAGAGGGCAGCCGGAGCACACCCGCTCGCGCACTCTCATACATACCAGCATATCATTGGCGGGCGCAAGAGCTTCAATTCCCTTTGAAACGGACGAAACACATTCCGAAACCGAGCCGATTGCCTTTGAAGCTTCAAGCAGGCGTTCACCCGCCGAGCAGAATTCGGACTGCATACGCTTGATGCCGGGGTTGAGAATGTTGCTTCTCAGGTGTGCAAGCTTTGTGCGGGGTATCGCCGCAAAAATAACCGCTGCCGCCGCCGCTTCGGCAAAAACCGAAATTCCCTCGGAGGAGCCGTCAATCAGCGCCGCAATTCCCGCCGCGAGCGAAAAAACAAGCGCGCATACAAACTGACCGAATTTTGAAAAAATGCCCGCAAGCAGCCCGCATATTCCGTAGCAAAGGCTCAGGGCTACTCCCGTTCCCGAAACGGCAATGCAGCCGCCCACTGCTATCCCCGCCGCGCTTCCCCCCGAGCGGCTGAAAAGATAGGAGGCAATCAGAATTATAAAACAGCCGAAAAATCTTGCGGGGCGAAAGCCCATAATGCTCAGCTCCGACGCTCCGAGCAGCAGGGAGCAAAGGCTAGCCACAATGCAGATAAGGCTGTGATTATCAAGCATATAGGGGCTGCGGCGTTTCTTAATGCAGTCAACCGTACCCGAATAAAAAGTGACCGACGAAGCGCAGAAAAGGCTTGAACAGATAACGAGGATAAACGCGTTGAGCGACGGCAGCTCCGAAAACATAACCGCCGTGCCGCAGGCAAAGCAGAGCGCAAACACGCTCACGGAAAGAATAATGCGGCGTTTTCGGCATATTCCGAGGCGGTCGAGAATAAATATTATTCCCGTAACGCCCGCAAGAGGCACAAGCGCATTTATCAGCGCGCCGCCCGAAAGGCGCAGGCATCCGCCGAGGATTCCGCCCGCGGCGGCGCAAATCAGCTCCGCTCCCGAGCAGGCGGCGGCAAGCCCCACGCTCAACGGCGCTCTGACGGAGAGCAGACCCGCTCCCGAGAGAATGAAGCCGGAGATAAAATAAAGCGTGCAAGCCAAAATCTCGGAGCCTTTTTCCCACAGCCTGTCCGCAATATCACGCTCGGCGGCTGCCGAAACTTTTTCCATATCAGCAATTTCCTTTCTTTTTTCTTCCGTTCAGCGGCATTTGATTTAATTCTAACCGTTATTTCTGGTAAAAATTGTCATTTATTAGCCGCTTTTTTCAATATTTTAAAAGATTTTTTTGTAAAAATCAGATTTATACTGTTCAATCCGCTTGCTTTGTGATATAATAAACTGAATATAACCGAAAATAGGAGGAGTTTGCTCAATGGAAGCGCAAAATGAACGGCAGGGTCTTATCATCGGTCGCAATGCCGTTGCAGAGGCTCTTAAAAGCGGCAGGGCTATCGACAGCCTGCTTGTTGCAAAGGGAGAAAGAGGCGGCTCTGTGGGCAAGCTCATCGGTCAGTGCCGCGACAGGGGCATAGTCGTCAAAGAAACCGACCGCAGAAAGCTCGATAAGCTCTGCGGCGGCGAAAATCATCAGGGCGTTGCCGCTTGGGCGGCAGTTCACGAATACGCCTCGGTCGAGGATATTCTTGAAAATGCAAAGAGTAAGGGCGAGCAGCCTTTTGTAATAATCTGTGATGAGATAGAGGATCCTCACAATCTCGGCGCGATTATCAGAACGGCGGACGCCTGCGGAGCGCACGGAATTATCATTCCGAAAAGGCGCGGAGTTGCGCTGACCTATGCCGTGGGCAAGGTTTCGGCGGGCGCGGTTGAATATGTGCCCGTTGCGCGCGCGGCAAATCTGCCCTCGGTCATTGACGAGCTTAAAGAAAAAGGCTTCTGGATTTACGGCGCGGATATGAACGGCGAGCGGTGGGACAGGCAGGATTATTCCGGCAGCGTTGCGCTCGTGGTCGGCTCGGAGGGCAAGGGAATAAGCCGCCTCGTGCGCGAAAAATGCGATTTTATCGTGTCGCTCCCGATGAAAGGAAAAATCAACTCTCTGAACGCCTCGGTGGCGGCAGGGATATTAATGTATGAAATTG
>SFHN01000245.1 GCA_004555635.1 [Eubacterium] saphenum | reverse complement strand
CTGCTGTAATCTGTTCTTTTCTTATTTTCTGGCGTGCAAGCTTACAAAAGAACGGGTGCGCAAATATGCCCGAAAAGGGATGGAAAAAGAGAGCGAATTCGAAATCAAACGCTTTCAAACTTTTTTGTTTCCCCTTTTGGTTTCCCTGGCGGTCTTTGTGAATCTCATGTGTCTCTATGGAGGAATCTATTTGATCTGTGATGACCTGCCCAATAAAATCACAGGCCGCTGGCCTGTTTGCGAAGGGACCATTGTGGGCTGGTACGATGGATATCGTGGCAAAGGCGCCGCGATGATCCAGGTGGGAGACGAGACCAAGGGATATGATATTCGAAACCTCAACATTCTGGAGGGCGAGATGGTGGGGGTCACTGTTTGGATGGCTTATAACAGAGGCGTCGCCTGCATTTTGGAGCATCAGGAAAACGGCAATTGGGTGCGCGAGATGAATTTGCCCTATTATGGGCGGGAAGCCCATGCGGTTCAAAAAAACATTGCCATGAATCTTCTGGCCGGCGCGCTCACCGGCGGTTTTGTTCTGAAAAAACTGCTTTGGCCGGAAAAAACGGCTTTTTTTAAAAGCAAAGCTCTCCGCAATGTCCTGGGCGGCTCTCTTCTGGCTTTGACCGTGGCCGGCGAAGTGCTGGTGTGCTGCACGGTGCAGCGTTTTGGACAAACCTGGCAGGGAGAAGAGCAGATGGTGCACAGTCAGCTCTTTCTTCTGGTGCTGCTTTATGCCAATATGCTGTTCTGCATTCTGGTCACCCCAAAATCCACAGGATACCGCTATTGGTGGATCACCGCAAAAGAGTTTTTCAAAGAACTGGAGGAAAAGGAAAAGAAGTGACGGTGTTCTGTCACTTTTTTAAAGCAGGATTCTTTCATTTCGGTTTGAAAACAAGCCCCGAAAAGCCTTTCGATGAGCGCTTTCGGGGCTTGTTTTTATAATTCGGTATATTAACCATTCGGAGCAAAGCGCTCCATCAGCTTAATCGCAATGTGTATTCCGTCAACGGCTGCTGACATTATCCCTCCTGCATAGCCGGCGCCCTCGCCGCAAGGGTAAAGATTATCGGCGGACAAAGCAAATCCCATCTCACCGCGCGGTATTTTCACGGGCGAGGAAGTTCGAGTTTCAGCGGCAGTAAGCACGCTGTCGCTGTCGGAAAATCCCTTTATTCGGCGATCAAACTCGCGAAGTCCCTTTTGCATAAGCTCCGTAACCTGTGGCGGAAACAGCTTTGTGAGGTCTGCCGAAACCACCCCGCGCGAATAGGTCGGAGTAACCCTGCCATGCGATAAACCCGCTCTTCCATCGAGAAATTCACGCGTCAGCATTGCGGGCGCTTTTCCCGAGGAGCCTGCCTGATACGCCTTTTCCTCAAGTCGGCGGATAAACTCCGCGCCGCTAAGCGGCTCGTTCCCGAAATCATCAGCTGACACCGAAACAAGCACTGCGCTGTTTGCGTTTTGTCCCGCGCGGTCGAAGTAGCTCATTCCGTTTGTGACAATTCTGCCGCTGCTGCTTTCAGAAGCGACAACATACCCGCCCGGGCACATACAGAACGTGTACACTCCCCTTTCGTTTTCTCGGTAGGAGAGCTGATATTCCGCAGGAGGAAGCGCAGGATTGCCTGCGTATTTTCCGTAAAGCGCTGCGTCTATATCGCTTTGCAGGTGCTCAATTCGTGCGCCGACAGAAAACGGCTTCGGTTGCAGTAATACTCCCTTTTTCAGAAGCATTTCAAACGTGTCGTGCGCTGAATGCCCTACAGCGAGTACAAGGGCGCCGCACGGTTCTTCCGAACCGTTAATCGCGACAGAGCCAATGTGACTGTTCTGAAGCGAAATGTCGTTTAACTGCGATAGGAAGCGTACCTCGCCGCCAAGCTCGCATATGCAGCGGCGAAGATTTTTCACAACGCCGCGAAGGTTGTCCGTACCGATATGCGGCTTCGCCTTAGTGAGAATTTCCTCGGGCGCGCCGAACTCGTATAGCCTTTGCAAAACCCGCCTGCAAAGCGGGTCGCCGATACGCGTTGTAAGCTTTCCGTCGGAAAAAGTACCAGCGCCGCCCTCGCCGAACTGCACGTTTGTAGCGGGGTCAAGCGCTCCGCCGCGCCAATATCGCTCTACCGCCTGTATACGCTCGTCCATAGCCGCGCCGCGCTCAAGCACAATCGGCTTGTAGCCGCACTCCGCCAAAGTCAGCGCGCAGAACATTCCCGCAGGACCAAACCCAGCAACGCAGATATTTCCCGAAAGCTTTTCTGTGCCGAAAGAAAAGCTCGGTTCTCTTTCGTTATGCAGGCGGACATCGTTTAACTTTTCGGCAAGGCGCTGTTCTGCGTCAGGGCTTTTTAGCTCAACCAAAACAGAGTGGACAAAACACACCTCACCGCGCCGCGCGTCAACGGAAGTCTTGTATATTACAGCGCTCTTCACATCGCCGCGCGAAACGCGAAGCTTTTTAATAGCCTTTGCAACGGCGTTTTGCTTGTCCTCATCAACTGCTGTTTTAATCTGTGAAATTATTAGAGCCATTACTCTTGCTGCTCTCCGGTTATCTGCTGTGCGTCAATCGTCACCTTGTAGGTTCC
>SFHN01000244.1 GCA_004555635.1 [Eubacterium] saphenum | reverse complement strand
AAAACCAAGCTTTACCGCACGATAGAACGACAGAAGAAAAAATTCGGCATATAATAACTAAAGAAGGGAGGATTGCTTTGTGAATAAGAACGAGTTTTACAAACAGCTTATGAGCGAATATTCGTTCAACCAAGAGCGTATAAAGGCAAACGCTAAGCGCGGCAGATACGCAAAGCAGAGAAATCTCCCTATGTTTATAGGTATGACCGCGGCTGCCGCGGTGTGTACCGTTGCAATCGGCACGGGCATTATGCTTATGCGCGCAGACAGCGGCGTAAACCTTGTTCAGACGGACGGTCTGGCGGCGCTCTCCGCTTCCGAGCGGCTTAAGCGCGACCTTGCCGCTATCGAGCAGAAGGCAGACAGCAAGGAGCTTTGCGACGTGTTCGTTACATTCAGCGGGGCATATTCTCCGTCTGAAGCCTCGGGCATTCTCACAAGCTATTCCGAAACGGTAAGAGTAAAGCGCGTTTATTTCTCCGACGGCAGTCAGGCTGTCGGCGAGGAGCAGGTTAAGGCGGCTTTCGAGGGCAGCAGCGCCGTTACGGGCGTTGTGATTAACTGCGAGGGCGCGCTTATGCAGCCTCTGCTTAACGACCCGCGAGTATACTCCGTAAATATTATCAGCGAGAACGACGACCTTGATTTGCTCGTTCCTATTCGTCCCGCAGATGTTGCACAGCCCGACGATGTTCCGGCTGTTCCCGATAGCTCTAACCCCGTTGTTCCCGAGCAGAAGCCGGATACCTCTGTTCTCGAGCCGGAGGAAATCGAGCCGGGTGAGATTGACCCGAACGAAAGCGGCGACCCCGAGGAGCCCGAACCCGAAGAAAACGGCGACCCCGAGGGAACCGAACCCGAGGAAAACGGCGACCCCGCCGAGCCGACAGAGCCTAACGAGCCGCAGCAGCCCGAAGATCCCGCGCAGCCTGTGGTAACGGATACCGTTCCCGAGGGCGTGGTGCTTCCCGCAAAGCCGGAGAAGCTCTCCTATCAGATAACCGACATCGCTGCGGAGAACGCATTCTTCCTCAGCAACAATATGCTGTATGTAAAGACCGCCGACGCGGTAATGCTGTACAGCTTTAACGGCAGCTCGCACCGCCTTGCGGTTTCCGAGGACTGCACAGACGCGAGAGTAGTTTGGGTTGCGCCCGAGGGCGGGCAGATGATTGTTTCCGCTGTCGGAAACAACGGCAACAGAAACCGCCTTCTGCTTATCGATGCAGACGCCTGCACGATAACCGATATGGATGCAGAGGGCACTGTGCTTGACGGAACGCTCGTTTCTGTGGGCTATAACGCAAGCGAAAAGCAGCTTGTGATGAACATCAAGGAGAACGGCGTATACTACGTCTGCGTGACTTCGCTCGAAGCCAACGGCACGCTGCGCTACCTCTCCACCTGCTTTGAGTCCGAAACGAAAACGGTTCTGCTAGCTTCCTGCGGCGACAATGTTTACATCGCAGTAAAGGACGGCGTGCTCACGCAGATTTACCGCGCGGACGCAAGAAGCGAAAAGAGCAGCCTTATAAAGACCTACGACAATTCCCCCGTTATCAGCAAGAACCTCGCGTTCACGCACGCGGTGCTTGCTCCTGCGGAGAACGCGGTAATCGGCTTTACGGAGATATTCGACCCCGCAACCGAGAGCTTTATCCGCACGGAGTTCTTTAACGATACGGTAACGTTCGGCGCGTCCGAGCACAGCTACTCTGTAAACGGAACGCTGTACACCGTAAACGGCGGCAGCATTTCCGCAAACGCGGGTGCTTACGACAGCGCGGCGATTGACTACAAGAAGGCGCTTTCCGAACGCTATTCTGCGTCGCTCAGCGATGGCGTTATCAAGATAACCGACAGCCCCCGCGCTCTTAAAACGAGCGGCGCCGAGCTGTACCTCGGAAGCGTGGGCGACAGCTGCTCTGCCGAGCTGAAAAAGGCTGCGGAAAAGGCGGTTTCGCTTCACAACGCGCTTGCGCTTGGGCTGTGCAAGGACAGCGGAATAAGCGACGGGAATATGCTTGACCGCTGTGTAAACGCGCTTTACTCTGAGTCTGCGGCAGAAACGCTCAGAAACCTCTGCGGTATCGCGGGCTATGGCGAGCTTCGGTATAACGGCACAAAGCTTATTGCTGCCGACGCTTCGACAATGGTGCTTAGTATAAGCTCCGAAACTGCCGACAGAGCAAGTGGAAAGCTTTATTTCTACCTCGGCACTCTCTGCGGCAAGCAGGCATACTCCGTGCATAACGTATCCTTTGCAAAGGAAAACGGCGTATGGAAGCTTGACTGCGTGATTGTATAATTCCTCTCATAATAACAAGGCCGCGCCCGACATCAGTCGGGCGCGGTTTTCGTTGTGTTGCATTTATGTTGCAGCTTGCGCAGAGCGGGGCGCTTTCATATACTCATAAACAGCAGGTTTCGGTGGATAAACTGCCTTAATGCCGCTTAATGGGGTGGGGTACGGGGCTTACGCGGCAACTGTTTTGTGGAAGGAACACAATGCCGGAAAAGCGCATTGTGGCTCCTCAAAACGGATTAGGCTGAGGCGTACACGGCATACAAGAGTACAGCGAGTATAAGGAGTACAAGTG
>SFHN01000013.1 GCA_004555635.1 [Eubacterium] saphenum | reverse complement strand
TTATAATCAGAAAAGACAAGAAAAGAAAGAGCTATCACAACTCGTTTGCGCAGGGAAAGTGGGGCGATTCGCGCCTGTATGACCTGTGCATTGACACGGGCAAGCTTGGCATAGAGAACTCCGCAGAGCTTATCCTGCAATACATAGAGCTGCTGAAAAAGTAACTCGCAGAAAAAACGCATAATAATAATAACGGCGCCTATCGTTTTACACAGGCGCCGTTTTCTTGTTCATATAAGCTCAATATAGTGCGGGATAATGTCCTCGTAGCTTCCGCCGTCAAGCCTGAAGCCACCGGGGATAACCCCAAGCTGCGTAAAGCCCAGCTTTTTGTACAGCGCAAGCGCGCTTTTGTTTGTGCTGACCACTGCGTTAAACTGAAGCACCCGAAACCCAAGCTCCGCAGCAACCCGCATACAGTCGCGCACCAGCGCTTCGCCGATATGCTCGCCGCGGCGGTCCTTTTTCACCGCGTAGCTTGCGTTGCAGATATGCCCGCAGCGCCCGACGTTGTTCGGGTGGAGTATGTAGACGCCGACTATCTCGCCGCTTTCCTCGCACACCGCAGCGCCCGTGTAGCTTTGCGCCGAAAAGAACTCTGAGGCGCTGTTTTCGTCAAGCTCCTCCTCCTGCGGAAAAGCGTTCCCGTCGCGGACAACGCTGTTCCAGATTTCGGTGCAGGCGGAAATCTCGCGCTCCGTCATACGCTTTACAGTAATGCTCATTCCTTTTCCTCCACAATTTCAAAGCGGTATTCCTGCTCGGCTTCGGGGTATTTCGCCCTGTCGGTCTTAGACAGGAACATATCCAGCGGCCGCGCGTAAATGCGGCACCCGCCGTAAAGCGCCCTGTAAATCACAAGCCTTTCGCCGCTTTCTGTGTGCTCTGCCGTGCCGATTATCTCATAGAGATATTTCGTGCTTTCCGCACGTTCGCCGGCTGTAAGCATTCTGCGCTTGAAATGCTGAACCACCGTTCCCGCTGTAAGCTGCTTTTCCGTCATAATACGTTACCTCCGTTTGTCCTTTCGCGAAAACAGCCCCTTTTTCGCCTGCTTTTGCATAAGCTCCTCGCGGCGGCGCTGCTCCTCGGCAAGCTTTCTCTCGCGCTCCGCCGCAATCTGCTCAAGCTTGCTTTTGCTGCGCTCTGCCATATCCAGCAGCATAAGCTTGTTGTTAAACGACGGCTTGTCAAGCACTATCTCGAACAGCACGTTCAGAAGCTCCTCCGCCTCGCGCTCGTTTCGCACCAGCCTGCGTTCCATAAGGTCGCGCTTTGTAACCGCAAGCGAGCGTATGTCGTAGCATTCGTCGGAGTCGATTATCTCGTTTAGCGCCGCCAAAGCCCTGCGAAGCGTAGGCACAGGCTCGCACTCGGTGTTTTCGTGCTTTGCGCGGTTGTCGGCTATCTCGCACAGCAGCAGCTTTTTCAGCTCCTGCGCGCCAAAGCTGCGCATAAGCGCCTTTAGCTGCTTTTTGTCCTCGGGAATATCCATATCGTGGCGGTAAATCAGCCTGCTGATTTCCTCGCTGATTTCCGTGTCAAACTCAAGGCGCCGCATTATCCCCTCGGCAAGCAGGCGGCTGCGCTCCGCGTGACCGCGGAAATGCCCCCTGCCCGTGAAGTCGATAAACATCGCGTCGGGCTTTCCGATGTCGTGAAACAGCATTGCAAAGCGCAGAACAGGCTCGGGCTGAACAAAGCCTGTTGCCCGCGCGATATGCTCCCAGACGGTAAACTCGTGATGCGGCGAGCGCTGCTCAAGCCCCACGCAGGGGAGAATCTCGGGGATAACCGCCGACAGAATGTCGTGGTTTTCGATAAGCGCCTTTGTAACGTATCTTCCCGTAACAATGCGGGTAAGCTCGCGGCGGACAAGTTCCTTTTCCGCGTAGGAGAAGCATTCGATGTTCTCCATCATCGCAAGGCGCGTGTTTTCCTCGATGGAATAGTCCTCCTCGGCGCAGCGCCGCATCGCCTCCAGAATACGCGACGGCTTGTCGGTAAAGCACCGCGACATATCGTAGAACTCCTCGGTGGTTTTCTTGCCGTTTACCTTAACCGTGCGGGTCGTATTTTCGCCGACCGCAACCAGCAGCTTTTTGTCCTCGGACATACAAAGGTGCCCGCCGAACGGGTCAATCAGCCCGTCTTTCGGGGAATAAGCCATAGCGTCCACCGAAAAGCCGCGGCAGAACAAGTCTTCTTCAAGCGTTTCGGCGTAAAATACGCGGTTTCCGACAACGCCCTTGCGATACGGCGCAATCTGTATAATCACGCCCGCAATCGTCACAAGAATTTCGCCCCTGCTTTTTCCCTCGTCGGAAATACGGTAGTCCCTGAAAGTGTACAGGATATCGTTTATCCCCGCGTTTGTCGCTATGTCAAAGTCGGGAACACCCTCTCCGACAAGCAGCTCGCGTACGCAGCCGCCCGCGATATACGCGTCATAGCCCTCCGCCTCAAGCATTTCGATAGCTTTATTTACCTGCTCGGGAAGAATTATCAACGTTCTCGCTCCTTTCGGTAAATCAGTATCTCAAAAGCCGCGCGCACCTTAAAAACGCTGTGCGTGCCGAAGTAGCTGTACAGCGCGGCGCTGTCTGCGGGGGAAGTTTTGTAGTAGTACGGGGTCATCGTGAACAGCGCGTTCAGCATTTCCTGCTCCGTAATCGTCAGCTCATAGCTCACCTCGCGCTTGTCTGCAAGCGCAAGCCCGTCTATGCCGTAGGGCTTAACCTCGTTGTAGTAGGGGTGCTCATAGAGCAGCTCTTTAAGCTCGTAGAGGTGCTCGCGCGCGGGGATAACGTCAATGACATACCCGCCCTGTTTTACAATGCGCAGCAGCTCCTCCCTGCAAAACGGCGCAAACACAACCGCCGCAAGGTCAACGCATTCATCAGGCAGCGGCATACGAAAGCAGCTTGCCGCCGCCGCGTGAATTTTGCGCTCCCTGAACCTTGGCTTTGCCGCCGCGAGCACGTTTTTGCTGATATCCACCGCGAAAATCTCGGGCGTATTCCCGCCGCGGCAAAGCGCGTCGTATAACCCCTCGGTGTAATATCCCTCGCCGCAGCCGCAGTCCGCTATTACCGGCGCGGAATTATCCCTGCAGCACTCTGCTGCCGCCGCGCACAGGCTGTCCTTCAGCGGCTGATACGCTCCGCTCGAAAGGAACAGCCGCCTTGCTGCTGCCATTTCCTTGCTGTCGCCGGGGTCTTTCGTGTTTTTGTGCTGCGACAGCAGCAGGTTAACATACCCCTTTGAGGATATGTCAAAGCTGTGCCCTTTTTCGCAGCGCAGCACTGCGCCCTCTCGGTTAAGCGCGGGAGCGGCGGCGCCGTGCTTTTCCGCGCAGACGGGGCAGATGAAGTATGACATACCGCAGCTCCTTTCGTTTTCTTAGGGCTTGTCAAACGAGAAAGTAATCTCGATGGAATTTACCTTCTGCTTTGCGCCGATGTTCATAATCTGTGCCGAGCAGCCCGAAATGTCGCTGTCAAGCGTTCTTGCGTCGTCGGGAACAACGCCCACCCACCCGTTGTACAGGTTCGTGCGGGTGCATTTTCCGTCGTCGGAGCTTGTGTAGTTCTTTCCCGAAAGCTCGGCAGGCTCGCCGTTAATCAGAAGCTGCTCTATCGTTATCACATAGTCGGGGAACAGCGTTTCGCCGTTTGAAATGCCGAGCGCGGAGAACGAGCAGCCCTTTGCCGCGCCGCAGCCCGAGAAATCAAGGCTTACGGTATATTTGCCCTCGCCCGTAATCTCGGCGTTTTTCGCGACAATTCCCTTCGTCTTGTTTGTCGGGTCATAGATGTCGCCGACGCAGTAAGAAACGCTGTAATCGCCGCTTGCGAACATTATCCAAGCGACCGCCTTGTCGTCTGCCGCAGGGATGTCGATATCGGAAAGCATTTCGTCCTCGGCGTTCTTCATCGCGCTGTCAAGGCTGTTCTGCGCGGCTGTTTTTATATCGTCAAGGGACTTCGACTTTTCGTTGTCGTAGCTTCTCGCAAGGAACAGCGCCGCCAGCGTTTCGTCGGAAGCAGTCAGAGTGCTGCGCTTGAAGAAGTCGCTGCAGTCCCACAGCACGGGGCAGAAGTCGTACAGGTCGCAGTTGTCCATAACGTTTGTGTAGAACTTGTCCGTATCGGGCTTAACTCCCTTTGAGGACATAACCGCATACTCGCCGATAACCACGCCGTAGCCCGCCTCGGAGAATTTGCTGAGCGTCTTGAACAGCTTGTTCTGCTCGTTGTAGTCGGTAACGGAGCCCCACTGATTTATGCTCTCCGTGCCGCAGTAGTCCCACGGCGTGTAGTAGTGAACCGACAGCAGAAGCTTGTTCTGTGCGGTGTCCTCGGGCATTACGAAGCGGTCGTCCGCCGTGCAGGTGATGTCGGTGTTGTAGCCCGCAATCAGCAGGAAGCGGTCGGAGTTTCTCCCGCCGAGCGCACGGATTGTCTTTACAAACTCGCTGTTTATTCGGTTGGTTTCGGCATAGCACTCGTCCTTAGACAGCGTGCCTTTTACGCCCGTGATATCCGAGTCGTTGAGCCTGTCGCCAAGCTCCTCGTTTGCCGCCTCGAAAATCAGCTTGTAGGAATAGTTCTTAAAGCGCGTGCCAATCTGCGTCCACATAGACTTGTACATCTCGTCCGCCTGCTTGCGCACGTTTTCGTCGGGCGAGCCGAACATACCCCACCAGCCGCCGTCCCAGTGGTCGTTTATGATAACGTACATATCTGCATCGAGCGCATAGTTTACGACCTCCTCGACCCTCGCCATAAGGCGCTCGTCGATGGTGTAGTCGCCGCTTTCAAAGTTCATTCCGTTTGTCCAGGCAACGGGAATGCGCAGCGTGTCAAAGCCCGCTGCTTTCATTCCGTTAATCATCTCGGCGGTGGTTTTGGGCTGTCCCCAGACGGTTTCGGCAGAGGTTGGGTCAGACCCCGAAAGGTAGTTCCGGTGCGCATATGCCTCAAGCGTGTTTCCAAGGTTAATGCCGTTGCCCATCAGCCTTATCACTTCTAGCGAGGTGAGGTCGTTTTCCTCACCTGCGGGAGCGTCCTGCGAGGGGGCGCTTTCGGGCGCATCGGGCTGCGAGGAGGGTGTGTCCTTTGTACAGCCGGCGCAGGCAATTGTCATTACGGCGCATACCGCAGCCGCGATAATCTGTTTTAGCTTCATAGTTTTTCTCCTTATGTTTCGGTAATAAACTGCCACCACTATTATATAATATTTTCGCGTTAAAAGCAAGAGGTTTCATATAGAAATCACTCTGGGAAAAAAGTTATAGTCGGGAGTATTTTCTCGCCTTGACAATTTGCGGAAATTTTAGTATAATAAATTTGTATAAAAATGTTACTCTGCAGTATTGTTTGCAAAATGCTGCTGCGGTTCGGAGGTATTGTATGAAAAGAGCTTTGTGCGCGGCGGTCTGCGCGGCTTTGATGGTTTCTATGTCCGGCTGTTCGGGTGACACCGTTTCCTCGGGAAGCGGGCAGACTTCTCCTTCGGAAAGCACAAACAGCGGCGAGCCTGCTGCGGTTATTCCTATGGAAGACCCGTATTATACTCCCGACTACAACCCCGAGAGCCTCAGCGACACCTGGGGAGGTATGCAAAAGGAGATTTTGGGCGAGCCGGGGCAGGAAACCGAAGCGCTCATACCGTCCGTTTTCCTCACCGTAAACGGTGAAATTTCCCGCGACGAATACACCGAGTGCCGCATAGAAATCGACAGTTCTATGACCGACGATTACCCAAGCACAAAGCCTCTTTCCGCGACTATCCGCGGCAGGGGACATTCGACTTGGGAGTGGCCCAAGAAGCCGTATAAACTGAAGCTTGACGAGAAGGAGTCGCTGCTCGGAATGACCGCCTCGAAGAACTGGGCGCTGCTGTCAAACTACGCAGACGAGTCGATGGCGCGCAACCTGATTGCGTTTTCGATGGCGGAGTACCTCGGCAGCTTTGAGTTTACGCCGAAGGCTGTTCCCGTAAATCTTTATATGAACGGCGTATATCAGGGCATTTACACGCTCGGTGAGCTTGTCGAATCGAAGAATTCGCGCCTGCCGCTTGACGAGCGCGACGATTCCCCGAACACGGGCTATCTCCTCGAGGTGGGCGGCGCAGACCCCGCGTATGACGCCCGCGGGCTGGAGTTCTTCGATTTCCCGTCGGGCTGCGCGAAAAACGTGATGATAAAGGCTCCCGCCGATGACAAGCTGAAGCAGGAAAACTACGATTACATCTACAAATATGTTACGCTCGCCGACAACGCTGTGACAACGCTCACGAATTACGACACATACATTGACACCGACAATTTCATTGATTGGTTCATTCTTCACGAGCTTACCTACAACGCAGACTCCTGCTTCCACAGAAGCTGCTTTCTGACGAAGGACAGGGGACAGCGGCTGAAGATGGGTCCCGTGTGGGACTTTGACCTCGCTTTCGGAAATATGTACGCGGACAATCCCCGCTACGACGACTGGGCGACTGTCGGAAATTCTAACAGCTCCTCATACATTGGCGTGAACTGGTTCAACTACCTGATGACCGACCCCGATTTCCGCGCGCGTGCGCGTGCGCGCTGGGACGAGGTGAAGGTCGGACTTCTTGAGTGCGCTATCTCAACGATGGAGGAAGCGCAGAAGCTTATCGGCGCTTCGGCTGACGAGAACTTTGCCGTGTGGGATACGCTTAGCATTGCAAACGGCTTTCAGCCACGGCAGATGGCGCAGTATTCCACCTATAACGAGCAGATAGGATACATCAGACGCTTTCTGAACACCCGCTATAAGTGGATTGACGAAAACCTTTAACCGCATAAAAACGCCGCCCTCAGACAACGCGTCAGGGGCGGCGTTAATTATATGCACAAACTATTCCTGCTCAAAGACCCCGTACTTTGTTTTCAGCCGTACCAGCCGTCTGCCGAGCGGCTTTCTTAGCGCCAACAGGAAAACGACGTTGGATACTGCGTAAACAGCCGTAATCGGCAGCGCGGAAATCACCGCCGCAAGCCACCGCGCAAGCGAGAAAGTCCCGTCTATCGACAGCGTTGTCCAAACGTCCATAACGAGCGAGTAAAACACGCCGGAAAGCACGCCAAAAATGCACAGCGGCACAGCCTTTTCGAGCAGATTTTTCCTGTTAAGAAGCCCTGCGGCAAGCCCAATCATACCCCAGCAGAACATCTGAAACGGCGTCCACGCGCCCTGCCCGAAGTAGATGTTGGAAATCACCGCGGACAGCGAACCCGTCATAAATCCCGCGCTCGCGCCGAAGTACATTCCCGCAATAATGACAATCGCGGAAACAGGCTTGAAAAAGGGGAGCGGCGCAAAAATGAACCTCCCCGCCGCCGAAAATGCCGTCATAACCGCAACCAGAACCAGCTCCCGAGCCGACGGCGTGCGCTTTTCAAACTGCAAAAAAAACGGCACGCAGCAGAGCACCGCGATAATCATCATCGCAAGGTCATAGCGCAGAAAGCCGCCGACCGCCGATAAAACCGAAATCAGCGGCACTAAAATCAGCACCGCTGCAATAATTGCTTTTCTCATTTCTTCCGACCAAGCCCCGCGATAATCTCGTCGATGTCGTAGCTGCTTTTTTCGTCGTCAGCCTCGTCAAGCTTCAGCTCGGCGGTGCCTCTTGACGCGAGAATTTCGGAGGAGCGCTTTGCCGTGGGCTGCTTTTCGCTCCTGCTGCCGATGGAAGCAAGCGTGTCCTCAAGGTCGATTACGCTGCGGTTTTTCGAGGGCTTCTGCCGCCCGATTTGCGGAACGTCGCTCTGCGCGAAGAACGCGTCGTTTTTGCTCTTTTTGGGAATATCCCTTATCTCTGCGGTGTCGCCGATTTTCCTGTCGGGGCGAACGTCCGCCGAAGCCTTTGCGCTGTCAAGATACCGCCTTGCAGCGACGGAAGCGGGAGTTCCCGAAACGGGAGTGTCTGCGCTTTTCGGCGCGGGAGCGCTGCTTTTCCTTTCGGTAAGCGGGATTATATCGGGCTTTTTTTCCGCCTGCTTTCCCGAATAGGAAAAGAGAACATCTGAAGCCGCAGACGGCTGTGAGGTTTGACCCGAGCGAGAAAACTGCGCGTTTCCGTCCTCTTTTACCGACAGCCCCGAAATCTGCGCGGGGCGGCTGTCGGATTTAAGCTGCGGCTCGACCTCGGGCGGCGGGAGCTTTGCTGCGGCGGCTCTCGCGATATCGAAAAGAATAAGCGCGATACACGGCAGAAGCGCCATCACCGCAATTCCCCAAGGGGTTTTGATAAACGCTATGATATTCCCCCAGAAAAGGCTGGACATTTCCGCCTTGCCGATAAGCTCGTCGTCTGTGAAACTGTAATCGCCGTGGCTGTCAAACGCGGTTATGACGTACTTTCCGTCGCTTAGCGAGATATCCTTTGCATAGCCAAGCACGGCTTCGCCGTCATAACGGAACAGAAGCAGATTTCCCGGCTCAATGTCGTATGCGCCGATATCGCTTGCAATAACCGCGCTGCCTTTTGCCACGCCGTCGAACTCGTCTGTATCCGCGATGAAAACATTGTACCCGAACAGCTTGACAGCGCCCTCCGCGCCGAACATAACCGCAACCGCGATAAGACCGACGCACGCCGCAAGCATAACTACGGTGAGAAAATAACCGAGTCCTCTCAAAATTTTTTTGCCCAAATTTATAAAACACCCCTTTTTGCTCTTGACAAAAACGAATTTTTAGTATATAATAATACAGTCGCAAAGAAATTGCACTTGTATACAGTATACCATATATCGCTTGATTTTGCAAGCGTTTTTTGAATGTCTGTTTCGGTCGCGTTTCTTTTCGTTATGCTGGTGTAGCTCAGTCGGTAGAGCAGCGCATTCGTAATGCGCAGGTCGGGGGTTCGAGTCCGTTCACCAGCTCCACTAACCCTCGGGCTAAAAGCCCGAGGGTTTTCGCATAATGCTGCGTTTTTTGCTTTGCCGTTCTTAGGAACGGCAATTTTTGCACCTCGCGCAAAAACCGCAAAATCCGCGGGGCGGCTTTCTTTTCCCATAGCGAGCAGCCCAGCCGCCGCCCGTCTGCTCGTTGGTTTCTAACCGTATCCTATGCAAATTTTCACCCACATATTGACAAAAGCCCGCTTTGTGTTCTATAATATGAACAGCGGATATAATCACTTTCGGCTAGGGAGGGTAATGCTATGAAAATTAAGCGCTGCAAGGCTATTATTGCGGCTCTGCTCGCGGCGGTGCTATCGGCGGGCTGTGCGGATACCGAAAAGGAGCCGCAGATTTCTCCCTCGGACAGCACGGAACAGTCTGCGACATCTGTTGAAACAACTGAGCCGCCAGAGGTTGCGGAGCCTGTCGATATCGCGGATTTTACGGTTCCCTACGGCGAGAGGCTGCGCAGTCTTGAGATTAACGCAGACCTGTTTTATCCTTCGGGCGATAATTCAGACGGGCTGATTTTAAGCGGTCTGTTCAGCGAAGCAGGCTATACGCTTCAGCTGACCGACCTTTCGACTATGGAAATATCCTCTGCCGTGATTTCGACGGACGACGAGTTTATTTCGGAGTATACCTTTTTTCTTGTAAACGGCTTTCCGATTTCCGTGAGGTATTCCGACAGCACGGTTACAGTATACGACCGCAGCTTTACCGAGCTGCATTCCGAGAGCTTCGGGATTTCGGACTCATTTTTCAGGCTGATGGGAGATACTCTTGCGATTGCGGACAACTCGGGAACAAACCGCATTGTTACCATTACGCCCGACAGCAGCGGAAAACTCGAAAGCAAGGAGATTTATCCGAAGTTTTCCGAAAACCTGAGCCTTTCGTATGTCGTTGGCGCTGTCGGCAAGGGAGAATATCTCATATGCTATTATGACGAGGATACTTACGACTTTTTCTACGGGGTACTCTCCGAGAGCTCGGGCGAGGTAACTCCGCTTCGTATTCTTGACAACGAGTATGCTTCGGCGGCTGACGGAAAGATTATCGTTTCGCAGTACAATTCCACGCAGACGGTTATTTTTGACCCCGAGCTTCCGATGATAAAAAAGGTTCTCGAAACGCCTGTCGGAACTATGCTTGTGAACTCTGACGGCGGCAGCGACAGCCTGTATTTTTACGGGAGCAGAGCCTCCGATGAAGGGGATAAGAGCGTTCTTGAGCTGTACCGCTATGACGCGGAAAGCGGAAGGCTGACAGCGCAGCTTAAAGCCGATTTCCCCGACAGCTTCGCATACATTTCCAACGTCTGCGAATACGGAGAATACGTTATCTTAAACACGGAATGCGGCGCATATTTTAGCAAGCTTATTGTGTGGAAGCCGCAGGAAGCCGCGGAGCACCGCGGCTACGACGCGTTGTCGGGCGCGGATTATTCTGCGGAAAACCACGCGCTTGCGCAGAGAATATCGGAGAAGTACTCGGTAGAGGTGTTTTACGGCGCGGACGGAGTGCGGCATTTTAATGATTACGCGGTTGTGTCCGAAACGGACGAAAAGCTCATCAACAACGCGCTTATAACGCTTGACGGATTTTTCGGAAAGTTCCCTGCGGGCTTTTTTGACGAGCTTGTCGGCAAATTTTCGGGGTGTAACGAGCTGTGCGTTTATCTGACGGGCAGGATTATCCCTAACCTCAACGAAAGCGGTTCGATAAATGACGCCGTTGCGTTTGTGACAACGGAAAACGACATCAGGATGATGGTGCTTGACATAACGCAGGGCAGCGGTATCGAAAAGAACGCCGCGCACGAGCTTATGCACATTATCGAAAACGCGGTGTACTGTCTTGACTACGACAGCGCGGAGTGGCGCGACAGGGAGTGCTTTGCGCGCTGGGATATGCTTAACCCCGAGGACTTTTCCTACTACTTCAGATACACCGACGAATACGGGGTTACGCTGGGCTATGACGCGGTGGAGTACAACGGCGCGCTGTACTATGACGGCTGCGGGACTGACGTGAACTCGATATATTTCGTTGACGGTTATTCTATGACATTCCCGAGCGAGGACAGGGCGCGGATATTCGAGAACGTTGCGACAGCCTCCGCAGATATGCTTCCCTCTTATTTCAAGGGAAGCGCAATGCAGCTTAAAGCGGCGTATCTCTGCGCCTGCATTCGCGACAGCTTCGAGTGCATTACAGACGACACGGTGCTTTTCTGGGAAAGCAGCATAAACCCCGCCTACACGCTGAGTTATTTCCGCGAAAACTACGACCTCGACGCGTACTATGCGAACGCCGTAGGGTAAACCTTCGCACAAAATCACCCCGAGGGGAGTTATCCTCTCGGGGCAGTTTTATGCCTTGAAAACGCCGTCAGTCAAGCTCTCTTAGCGCTTTTATCCGTTGGAAAAACAGGCACACGGCAACTCCCACTATGCCTATGACAAAGTACAGGAAAGCGGCTCCCGAGCCTTTGCCCTCGCCGAAAACAACCGTAAGCAGGCTGCCCTGCGGCACTTTTTCCATAAGCGGCTCGAACACCTCGTCAACCAGCACTCCGCTAAGAAAATAGCCGATAGGGATAGTGAAAAACTGAAGCGTGTTTCTTGCGGAATACACTCTTCCGAGCATTTCCTTCGGGACGTTCGTGCGAAGCAGAACCTCGTAGTTTGCGCTCATCAGCGGGATAAACAGCCAGCCCAGCACCGCGCCAAAGCACCAGATAACCGTGCTGTTTCCGAATGCAAGCAGGAAGTTGTTCGTGCTCATCGAAATCATAAGGCACGCGCACACCAGCTTAACCCTGCTTTTCGGCTTCGGGAAAAACGTTGCGATGACGCTTCCGGCAAGCGTTGCTATGCCGACTGAGCTGCTAACAAAGCCGAGCGCAGCTTCGTCCTTTTTGGACAAAATCATCGCGGGCAGCGCCGCGTTGTACATCGAGGCGATAAGGTTTATTGCCGCGAGGAAAAGAATAAGCCAGAGAATACCGCGGTTTTTTTTGAGGTACAAAAGCCCGCTTTTCGCCGCCTGAACAAGCGTTTCGGGCTGCTCCTTTTCCTTTTTGACCTCGGGTATTTTTATGAAAAAAAGCAGCACAAGAAATGCCGCGGCGAATGTAGCGAGGTCAAAGGCTATTACCGCTTCTATTCCCGCAAACGCCATCACAGCTGTTGCAAAAACGGGGGTCAGGATTGACACCAGCGAGTTAGAAAACGACCTCATTCCGCTGGTTTTCTGATAGTGCTTTTCGGGCGTAAGCAGCGTCGCCGCCACGTCTGACGCGGGCGACTGGATTGTGTTCATCAGCCCGTTTAGTGCGTTAAGCATATACAAATGCCAAACTTCAAGCGTGTCTGTTTTCAGAAGCACAAGCACCGCAACCGTACACATTGCCGCAAAGCTGTCGCAGACAAGCATAACGGTTTTCTTGTTCCACTTGTCGCTGATTGCGCCTGCGAAAATGCTCATAACGACATAGGGCGCATACGAGCAGACGGTTAGCAGCGCGGTAGTCAGCGCCGAGCCGCTGTCGCGATACAGCCGTATAACCAGCGCGAAGCTTGTCATAGCGCTTCCGAGCGCCGAAAACGACTGCGTAAGCCAGAGAATTATAAAAGCCTTGAGTTCTTTAACTGTATCAAAAAATTTCATTTTACCTTGCTCCTTAGTATAGATTTAGCTGAATGTAAAGCAAGGTATGACGTGCGATTTTACTCCATGCAGTCCGTCATTCCTTGCATGGAGTTTTGCCAATGCAGCGCTTCATAAAAATCTCCTTTCGTTATTCGGGGAAGTATTCTGCAAGCAGCCTTTGCGCGTAGTTTTCTGCGTTTTCGGGATAGGAAAAGCCGCAGGTTTTCGCCGCGGATTTCGCGCTTTTTGAGAACAGCTTTGCCGTGTTTTTCAGCGCTGTTATCATATCCGCTCTGTTATAATGCGCGAAGCAGTTTTCGAGCGCGGATACGTTTTCCCCGCCCGCCCACTGCTCGAAAAAACGCCCGCTGTGCCACACATCTGTTTTGTCTGTGCAATATCTGTCCAGCTCGATTATGCTTAGCAGGTGGTTTTTGAGGTATGCGTCAATGCACATTTTCGCGCACCAAAGCTCGCCGCGGAGTATCTTCTTTGCCGCCCATACGGTGTGAAACCAGAAGTCGTTCACCCTGTTTGCAAACTCGCTATCGGTCATTTCGACAGTCCGAGTGCCGAGCTTTATGTGCTCGTTAATCGGCGCGGAAATGCCCATTGCGTCGTGCATAATCAGATAGCCCCTGTTCATCACCTCGGCGGCAGCGCCGTTTTACACCGCGCTAATAAGCTGTTCGGGCGTAAACACGATAAGGTCAACGTCAAGCGAACCGTCATACAGCATTCTGCGTTCCAGCCCGCCGCCAAGCGTAGGCTCAACAAACGAGATTTTTATCTCGCCGAGCATACTCGGCATATCGCCGTAAAGCCACTTTTCAGTGTCCGTCGCCGCGATGATAAGGTCGATGTCGGAGTATTCGTCGGCATCCGAACAGCTTCTAACCGACGAGCCGATTGCGATTACCGCTTTCAGCGTTTCGTCGGTTTTTGCGATGTATGAAAGCCGCTTTTTGATATCGCGGTATCTGTCGGTTTTGTTCATAAACAACTCCTTCCTATTTCGTTGGATTGTTGACATAATTCGGAATTTGTGCTACAATTATATAGAACTTTTTCGGGAGGATAACACTATGGGCTTATTTGACACATTCAAAAAGAAATCCGCCGAGAGCGCAAAGCCGCTTTCTAGCCGTATCGAAAAGACCCCGTCCGTTATGGCGGCTGTCCCGATTTCGGGCGATATTCCGAGAACGCCCGAGCAGTTTAAGCAGATAATGCTTGCCGTTCCGTTTGTAAGGGTCATTTCGCAAAACGAGAAGGACGGCGGGGCAGTGGTTTTTACTCTCGAGTATATGGATGAGGAGTACAAATTTTCGGTTGTCTGCGCGGAATTTGAGCTGCCGAAGCTGTTTGCAATAAACCAGCACTTCACCGAAAGAGAAGGCTCTGCGCTTGAAGCCGCAAAGGAAGCCGTTTACACGCGTATGGTTTTCGGCAGCGACAACCAGCGCTCCTTCCACCTGCAAATAAAGCTGATGTGCGCGCTCGTTGCGAATGCTGCGGGCATTGCGGATTTCAGCGGCGAGCGGCTTTTCCCCGGCCGCTGGGCAAAGCTCACAGCAGCTTCCGAGGTGGCGCCTGCAGCGTCCTGCCTGCATTGCGTGCAGTGCATAGGCGACGAGGACAGCGACGTCTGGCTTCACACCCACGGGCTTAACCGCTGCGGCAGCATTGAGCTTGAAATACTCAATTCCTCCAAGGACAATATAAACGAGCACGCCGCCGTAATAAACACCCTTGCGGCAAACATCATAACGAAAGAGCCGCTTGCCGACGAGTTTGAGCCGCAGTTCTGCGTAAGAACGCCCGACGGC
>SFHN01000243.1 GCA_004555635.1 [Eubacterium] saphenum | reverse complement strand
CCTTATTTCGTGCAGTCGCGCGAGGAGCTTTACGACACAATCAGGGAACTGATAAAAAACGACAAACTGATTACTGCGGGCGGCTCAATGACGCTTAAGGAAAGCGGCGTAACCGACCTGCTGATGACCGAATACAAAGAACAATATCTAGACCGCTCCTACGGGAAAAACCGCGAGGAAGTCGAGGAAATCTTTCGCAAGGCGTTCTGCTCGGATACGTTTTTCTCCTCCACAAACGCGCTTACGGAGGACGGCGAGCTGTATAACGTTGACGGAAACGGAAACCGCGTTTCCGCGATGATTTTCGGCCCGAAGCAGGTGATTATCGTCTGCGGCGTAAACAAAATCGTCCGCGATATCGACGAGGCGGTAAAGCGCGTTGAAACCGTCGCCGCCCCGAAAAATACTGTTCGGCTTAACTGCGCGACGCCTTGCGCGTCAACGGGCGAATGTATGCACTGCCGAAGCGACGCACGCATCTGCTGCTCGTATGTAAGGCTCGGTCAGCAGCGCGTTCCAAACCGCATTAAGGTTATCATTGTAAACGAAAATCTCGGATATTGACGGAGGGAAAATATGAGTATTCTTAAGCTTAAAGCACCCTGCAAGGACTACATATGGGGCGGAAACAGACTCCGCGAGGAGTACGGCAAGGAGCTAGACTCCGACAGAATTGCGGAAAGCTGGGAGCTTAGCTGCCACAAGGACGGTCAGAGCGTTATTTCGGGCGGCGAGTTCGACGGCACAACGCTCTCGGATTACATTGCGAAAAAGGGCAGCGTGGTGCTGGGAAAGAACTGCTCGCGCTTTGAGTATTTCCCCATTCTGATAAAGCTGATTGACGCAAAGGACAACCTCTCCGTGCAGGTTCACCCGTCAAACGAATACGCTCTGAAAACCGAGGGCGAGTACGGCAAGACGGAGATGTGGTATATCGTTGACTGCGACGAGGGCGCAGAACTGCTTTACGGCTTTAAGCACAGCATTACCCCCGATGAGTTCGCGGAGCGTATCGCGAATAACACGCTCCTTGAGGTCACGAACAATGTCCCCGTGCATAAGGGCGACGTTTTCTTTATCGAAAGCGGAACGCTCCACGCTATCGGAAAGGGCATTCTCATCGCGGAAATTCAGCAGAACTCCAACACGACCTACCGAATATACGACTACGGCAGAGTGGGCAAGGACGGAAAGCCGCGCGAGCTTCACGTTGAAAAGGCGAAGCAGGTTACAGACCTTGTTCCGCCGAAATACCCGACTACTGCGCAGGGCGCTCCCGAAAAGACCGACGGCGGAACGTTTACGCTGCTTCGTTCCTGCGAGTATTTCAACGTGAGAAAGCTAGAGCTTGACGGCACGGTTTCGCTTGCGGCAAAGGACAGCTTCAACTCGCTGCTTGTGCTTGACGGACAGGTGGAAGTCTGCTCGGGCGGCGAAAAGGTTTCCGCCGCAAAGGGCGACAGCGTCTTTGTCGGCGCGGACACGGGAAGCTACACCATAAGCGGAAAGGGCGAGCTTATCGTAACGGATATCATCTGATAAAGGAGGATAAGGCTTTGGCTTATTACATAGGCGTAGATATAGGCGGAACGAACATCGCCTGCGGTATCGTAAACGAAAACTGCGAGATAATCGCGCGCGCAAAGGTAAAGACAAACGCCCCGCGTCCCTATGCGGAAATCCTCGCGGATATAAAGCAGGCGGTGCGCCTTTCGTGCGAAAATGCTAAAATTACCCCTGCGGACGCAGAATGTATCGGTATAGGCTGCCCGGGAACCTGCAATTACGACACGGGCTATGTTGAGTACTCCAACAATCTCGGCTTCGTGAACGTTCCGCTAAGGTCGGATATTGCGTCGGAGTTCGGCGTTGCCGTTTATCTCGATAACGACGCGAACGCAGCAGCCTTCGGAGAGTTCTGCGCGGGCGCGGCAAAGGGCAGCAGAAACGCTGTCGTCATCACGCTCGGCACGGGCGTCGGCTCGGGAATTGTCATAGATGGGAAGATTTACAGCGGCTCAAACTGCGCGGGCGGCGAGATAGGGCATACGGTTATAGTTGTTGACGGAAAGCCTTGCACCTGCGGCAGGCGCGGCTGCTTTGAGGCGTATTCTTCAGCAACGGGTCTTGTCAATATGACCGCAGAAGCGATAGCGCAGCACCCCGATTCGCTTGTAGCGCGTCTTGCGGCTGAGGAAGGCAAAGTCGGCGGCAGAACAGCCTACAACGCTATGAAGCAGGGCTGCCCTGTCGGCAAGGAAATTACCGACCGCTATGTAAAGTACCTAGCCTGCGGAATTGCAAACACGATAAACACGTTCCAGCCCGATATTCTGTGTATCGGCGGCGGAGTGTGCAATGAGGGCGACACGCTGCTTGTGCCGCTTAAAGCGGCGGTGCGTGAGCAGATTTACACCAAAAACAGCGCCAAGAACACCGAGATATGCATTTGCTCTCTCGGAAACGACGCAGGAATAATCGGTGCGGCAATGCTGTACCGCTCATTCGGCAAATAAGGGAAAAGTTCCGTTTTACGGATAAAGAAAGGATATAAAACTATGAGAAGTGATTTGATTAAGGCGGGCGTTGAAAAGACCCCGCACAGAGCCGTAC
>SFHN01000242.1 GCA_004555635.1 [Eubacterium] saphenum | reverse complement strand
ACCAATTTATCGTTTTCTTGAACACGGAGGCACCCTCGCGGTGTCCGAAGTTACGCGGAAGCCCGCGCTTTTTCGCCCACCTGCCGTTGCCGTCCATAATAAAACCGATATGCTGCGGGATTTTATTTCCGCTCATCAGATGGACATTATCTCCTTAGTCTTTGCCTCGCCGACAGAGTCTACCTGCTCGATAAACTTATCGGTGATTTTCTGAATGTTCTTCTCTGCGTCCTTAAGCTCGTCCTCGGTAATCTCGCTTGCCTTCTTCATAGCCTTGAGCTTATCCATAGAGTCGCGGCGAACATTTCTTACGGCAACCTTGCTGTCCTCGCAGGTCTTGCTTACGGTCTTGCAGAGTTCCTTTCTGCGCTCCTCGGTAAGCTGCGGGAAAACAATGCGAAGCACTCTGCCGTCATTCGTGGGGTTAATGCCAAGCTCGCTTGCCTGAATTGCCTTTTCGATAGACTTCAGAGTAGACGCGTCGTAGGGCTGAACCACGAGAATGCGCGCTTCGGCAACGGATATCGAAGCCATCTGGTTTATCGGAGTTGCGGAGCCGTAGTAATCAACGGTAATTCTGTCGAGAACAGCGGGATTTGCTCTGCCCGCGCGAATTGTATCAAGCTCGCTTTCGAGAGCGGTAATGCACTTTGTCATTCTCTCCTTAGTATTATCCAAAACTTCTTTCATAGTCGTTTTCTCCTATTCTGTAAAAGTCATTGTCCATCAGGGCTTGTGCTTTGTAACAAGTGTGCCGACCGGCTTACCCATAACTGCGTCATAGATGTTGTCGGGTCTGTTAAGGTTGAATACTATAATCGGGATATCGTTCTCGGTGCAGATTGCGGCAGCGGCGCTGTCCATAACCTGCAGCTTTTTCACGAGTATGTCGTGATGAGTGATTACATCGTACTTAACCGCGTCGGGGAACTTCTTCGGGTCCTTGTCGTAAATTCCGTCGACCATAGTCGCCTTTAAGATAACGTCGGCGGAAAGCTCTGCAGCTCTCAGCGACGCAGCAGAATCAGTCGAGAAGAACGGATTTCCCGTGCCGCAGCCGAAGATAACTACCCTGCCCTTTTCAAAATGGCGGATTGCCTTTCCGAGAATAAACGGCTCAGCAACCTGCCGCATTGTAATCGCGGTCTGAACGCGAACGTCACAGCCGAGGTTTTCGAGCACATCGGCAACGGCGAGCGAATTCATCGCGGTTGCAAGCATTCCGATATGGTCTGCCCTCGCCCTGTCCATTCCGACAGATGTTCTTCCGCGCCAGAAGTTTCCGCCGCCGACAACAATGCCTATCTCGGCGCCCGCGTCAGCGCACTTCTTAATGCTCCTGCATATATTCTCGATGGTCGGCATATCAAGACCCATCGCCTTTTCACCGGCGAGAGCCTCTCCGCTGAGCTTCAGCAGGACGCGCTTGTACTTAAGAGCTTCAGTATCACTCATCTCATTTACCTCCGACAGAAAAATCAATATTGCAGAACGCGTATTCTACCAAGAATTTCTGCGCCGTCCGCGACTTTTGCGACAGCGGCGACGGTGTCCTTCTCGGACATTTCGGGTGTTATGAATGCAAGCTCGTTTTCGGGCTGCTTTTTAGCGGACAGGTAGGTTACATCGCCGAACAGCGCCTTGATAACCGCCTTTGTCACATCGACATTCTTTGCGGAAAGTCTGATGTAATTGCCGCATCTGAAATCATCGAAGCTTCTTATGAACGCCTGCTCGCTGTCCGCCCAAGTGAGGGAGCGTGAGGTGTTCGCGTGCTTTACCGCGGAGACAATGTCCGATACAACGGCGCTGGCGGTCGGGAGCTTTCCCGCGCCCTTTCCGTAAAAGACAACGTCGCCCGTTGCGTCGCCGCGTACAAGGATTGCGTTAAACACATCGTTTACGCCTGCAAGCTGACTTTCGTCCTTTATGATTGCGGGGAACACGCCGATGGAAATTGTGTCGTTATCCTCTCGCTTTGCGCAGCCGATAAGCTTTATCTTCGCGTCAAAGCTGTCGCAGTATTCAACGTCCTCTAGCGTAATCTTCGTTATGCCCTCGGTGTGAACGCTCTCGGGGTAAACGTGCTTTCCGAAAGCAAGGGAAGCGAGAATGCAAATCTTGCGGCAGGCGTCGTGCCCGTCAACATCGGCGGAGGGATTTCTCTCGGCGTAGCCAAGCTCCTGAGCGATTTTCAGCGCCTTCTCAAAGTCCATTCCGTCGCGAATCATTTTCGTCAGGATAAAGTTCGTCGTGCCGTTAAGTATTCCCGCGATTTCGTCGATTTCGTTTGCGGAAAGGCAAGCGTGAAGCGGCTTTATAATCGGTATTCCGCCGCCGACGGAAGCCTCGAAGAAGAAGTTTACGTTCTTTTCCTTTGCGATTGCGAGAAGCTCCGCGCCCTTAGCGGCAACCATCTCCTTGTTTGAGGTGACAACGCTCTTGCCCGCAAGCAGCGATGACTTAACATAATCGTATGCGGGCTTAAGTCCGCCGATAACCTCGGCAACTACCGTTACCTCGGGGTCGTTAAGGATTACGTCAAAGTCCTTTACGAACTTGCCTGCATAGGGGCTGTCGGGGAAATCGCGGATATCGAGAATGTACTTGATATCG
>SFHN01000241.1 GCA_004555635.1 [Eubacterium] saphenum | reverse complement strand
GCGCCTGGAGCTGACGGACTTTTTCGACCGGCTCACCGGCGTATATTACGAGCACTATTACGCCATCGGCAGTCAATACCCCTATGCAAACGCTGTAGAATCTCACAGCTTTATTCTGCTGCTGATCGTTTTTCTGCTGTCGGCCTATGTCTCCATGTCTCTGACCTCCAATACCGCCGTTTACACAGGCAAGCCTATCCTTGCGAGCGTTCTCGGCGCGTCAATCAGAAATGAGAAGGATCAGACCGACTGCACGGCGGATTACGATCTTGACAAGACCGGCGCCGAGCTTATTCCCGTAAACTATGAGTGGACGGGTACGACGGCAGCGGGCGCACAGGTGTCCGGCAGCGGCAGTCTTCCCGTGAGTGTCGGCTCTTACAGCGTTACGGCGGTGTTTGACGACAACACGGTGTATAACAAAAACGATAAGCTTTACAAAAACAGAGAAGCATATTCCTACACGTTCAGTCTTGACATTACCCCCTCGGAGGTTTCAAGAGGTACGCTGCCTGTATCCGTAAGCCTTACCTACGGCGAAAAATTGAGTGAAGCGCTGAAGCTTTCCGGCTTTGCAGCCGACGGAGTTAACGGCGAAAAACCCGCCGGTACATTCTCCTTCAAAAATTCCGTCGACGGTTCCGGTTATAAGAATGCGGGCAACGGAAGCGTTGATATTATATGGACTCCCACCGATTCAAAGGGTAACTATAAGCAGACAGTTTTCACGGTATCCTACACCGTGGCAAAGGCACAGCTCAACATAAGACCCGTTGCAGCGACGGTCGTTTACGGCGAAAGCAGCTTTAAGAAAGCGTTCTCGTCATACTTTGAAGGACTTGTCGCGAATGACAACAACGACGACGTAAAGGCTCAGATCGAAGCCGTGCTTTCATACACGGTGCTTCGCAACGGAAGCTGGTATCCGTATAAAGCGGGCGAAACTCCCGCAGGCACATATCCTATCAGAGCAACTCTTACCGACAGCACTCTTTCGGTGCTCTCCAACTATGAATACAGCTACGTGTTCGGCGCGACCGATAACCCGGAGGGTATCCTCACGGTTGAAAAGCGTCCCATTACCGTTGTTGCCACGGCTATAGGCAGACCTTACGATCCCGATAACGGCACGGTTGCGGTCAAGTTTGATATAACCGAAGGCAAGCTCCTTGCCGACGATTTGAGCGTTGTTAACACAACAGGTTCTCTCGGCAGCAGAAACGCGGGCATTCAGCTTGTTAACGACATCAATACATCGACCGTTCCCGCACTTCTTTCCGGCGGCAAGCGTGACAACTATGTGCTTGAAAAGCTTCTTTACAGCACGGGTGATTACCTTACGGTCGAAATTACAAAGGCGGTACCCTCCGTTTCGGTTCCGTCGCTCGGCGCGGTGTTCTATCGCAGAGCTCAAACGCTTGCCGATATCGACCTTTCCGGCTACAATGTCGGCGGCACATGGCAGTGGACGGACAGAACCGTAAATCCCACTGTTGCGGTCGGTGCTTATTCCGCAAGGTTTACTCCCGACGATCAGTCAAACTATGAAGCTATCGTCACGGATATCCCGCTCACGGTCAATCCCACTCCCGTTGTGATCTCCTACAAAGGCGAGGTATCCTACGGCGACAACGTTCCCAATATCACGGCATACACCTATTCCGCCCCGAACGATCCGTCTTTCAGTATTGACGCCGTTACCACAACCGGTAACATAAACGTATCTACCGATTACAAGGTCGGCAGCACTGTAAGCGCATCGGGGTATGCGGTATACATTTACGCTCCCAACTTTAAGGATGTCAACGGGAACTACTCGTTTACGACTCAGAACGGCGTTATAACAGTAAAGCCGCGTAAAATCGTATTTACCGTTTCCGACGCCACCGTTACTTACGGCGAAAACTTTGTAACCGACAGCGTTACGGTAACGTTTGACGAGAGCCGTCTCGTCGGTGACGACAAAGCGACCGATATCACGTCAAACGGTGTAGAACCCTCATTCACGGTGTCGACCGCATTTGACTATTTCTCAAACTACAATGTAGGCGTATATGATCTTGTCGCAAACCGCTCGTTCACGACGTCGCCGAACTATGACGTCGAAATTCTTAACGGTAAGCTTACGGTTAAGAAAGCCGACCTTGTAATCAAGGCAAAGAACATCTCCGTGACCTACGGCTCCGATGTTCCCGATCTGTCGCAGCAATATGAGCTTATCGGCGCGAAGAAGGGCGACACTCTCGTCAAGGCGGTTACCTCCGGCAGTGTGACATTCGGAACAACCTATAAAAAAGGTGCGTCCGTAAACGCGGAGGGTTACAATTTCTACATTGATATTTCCGGCGCAGCATTCCAAAACTACAATGTCTCGGTCGAAAGCGGCATAATAACCGTCGTTAAGGCCGATCCCGTTATCACCGAATATCCCACCGCATCCATCACCTACGGCGAGACGCTTGCCGAGGCGGTTTTCACGGGCGGCACATCAAATATCGAGGGCACATATGTTTATGACAGAGCCGATATCCGGCCTGCATGGCAGGAAGCCCCCTGGACTATTTATACCGCAACGTTTGTTCCCGACGATACGGTGAACTACAATACCGTTGCAGGCC
>SFHN01000240.1 GCA_004555635.1 [Eubacterium] saphenum | reverse complement strand
CCAGCCAATTGGTGCATACTGCATCGGAAGGAACCAAAACTGTCATATTGGGCAGGGCCCGCATTACGGCGATATCGGCAATAGCCTGATGGGTACCGCCATCCTCGCCTACGGTAAGACCGGCGTGAGATCCGGCGATCTTTACATTAAGCCGGGGATAGCAGACGCTGTTGCGGATCTGATCCAGAGTGCGGCCGGTAACGAATACGGCAAAGCTGCTGACGAAAACAGTTTTGCCCATAGCTGCCATGCCTGCCGCCACACCTACCATATTGGCTTCCGCGATGCCTGCATTGAAAAAGCGCTCAGGGCAGACTTTGGCAAAAGCAGCGCTTTTGGTAGATTGGGACAGGTCTGCATCCATAACGATAAGGTCTTTTTTCTCGGCGGCCAGTTCTGCCAGTGCTTTGCCGTCTGAATATGCGCGAGCGCATATGCGTGGTCGTGTACAGCCATCTTGGGATAGCCCGTTGTGCCGCTCGTGAAGTACATCAAAAACAGCTCGTCAGCCTTTGTCGGAACGCGCTCCATTGTGTCGGGGTACTTCTCGATTTCCTCGTCAAAGTTTGTCCAGCCGACCTTTGTGCCGTTTACGATAAACTTCTCTTTAAGGCACTTGTTGAACGACATATCCGCCATATCTATGTCGTTGATAGCCTTCATCGCCTTGCCCGTCGCGACAACCGCCTTTACCTCCGCCGCACCAAAGCGGTAAACGAAGTCCTTCGTTGTCAGCAGATGGGTCGCGGGGATACCGATAGCGCCGATTTTCATCAGCGCTATCATAGCGTACCAGAACTGGTAGTTGCGCTTCATAACAAGCATTACGCAGTCGCCCTTTTTGATGCCGTGGGCGCGGAACATATTTGCCGCCTTGGTTGACAAGCGGGACAGGTCGCCGAACGTGAGCAGCTTTTCGTTGCCCTCAAGGTCAACCCACATTATCGCGCGTCTGTTCGGCTCAAGCTCTGCGTACTTGTCAATTATGTCATAGCCGAAGTTAAAGTTGTCGGGATATCTGATAGAAAATCTGGTCAGCAGACCGTTTGCATCATAGGATTCTGACACAAAATTGAGATGATAGCTTTTTACGTCCATTAAATAGTCCTTTCTCTTGCCGCCTGCCTTATGAAAACCGCGGTGCAAACGGTAATATTATTATATACCCGTTTGCCGCCGTTGTCAATAGGTTTCGCGCAATATTGCTCGCAAAACAGCAGAAATTTAGAATATACCTCCAACAGCTTCCGCTTGATTTTCTTCGGAAAATATGCTAGAATATAGGGGTGACTTCGTTATATGACCGCGGGGTACGAGAGTACAATGAGGAAAGTCCGAGCATCACAGAGCGGGGTAGCTGATAACGTCAGCCGAGGGCGACCTTAGGGCTAGTGCAACAGAAAAGATACCGCAGCGCTTTTGCGCTGTAAGGGTGGAATGGCGAGGTAAGAGCTCACCGGGGCGCAGGAGACTGTGCCGCCGTGTAAACCCTACCCGATGCAACGCCTATTGGTGCGGGGGAAAACGCGTCTGCTCGGCGCGCCCTGTAAAAGGCGGCTTGACCGCATTGGCGACGATGCGGCTAGATAGATGGTCATACGCGACAGAACTCGGCTTACCGACGGAGTCACTTTTTTGAACAGAAAAGTCCCCCATGCCTTTTGGGGGACTTTTTGTTCGCGGGCGCACTTTTTTTACCGCCTGAATAAGCATTTATGTCAGCGGCTTATTTCGTAACACTTCACTTTGCATTGCTCGTCGGAGCCGAACTTTTTCTGCGCCATACAGCTTCGCACATATGTCATACCGCATTTCTCCATAACCCTGCCGGAAGCGGGGTTATCAACGCAGTGGCACGCGCCGACCTTTTGGAAGCCGCACCGAAACAGCTCATCAAGCACTGCCTTAACCGCCTCGGTCATTATTCCGCTGCCCCAATACCCGTGCGACAGCACATAGCCTATTTCGGGAACGCCAAAGCTGTTTTCGCCAACCAAATCAACAGCGCCTATCGGCTCGCCGCCGTCCTTTAATGTAATCGCCCAGCAGTAATCCGCATTAAGGCACATTTTAAGATACTGCTCGGTTTCGGCAATGCTCTTGTGAGGAAACCAGCGGCAATACCTCGCCACACGCTCGTCCCACGTCCAGTTTTTATACATCGCCGCCGCGTCGCCCTCCCGAAACGGACGAAGAACAAGCCGTCTTGTGTATAGTGTGTTCATACTAAACTCCTTTGCAAAACGCTTTTTACCCACAAAAACGCAAAGCCGCTTTCGGCATACTGCACCCAAAAGCGGCTTTCTCATATTCAATTTATCGGGATTACGCAGCCTTAAATGCTTGCGGAATAGTTGGGAGCTTCCTTTGTGATATAAATGTCGTGGGGGTGAGATTCCTTGAGTCCCGCGCCGGTAATCTTCACGAACTCCGCTCTCTCCTGAAGCTCGGGGATAGTCGGGCAGCCGCAGTAGCCCATACCGCTTCTGATACCGCCGACAAGCTGGAATACCGTGTCCGCAACCGTTCCCTTGTAGGGTACGCGTCCCTCGACGCCCTCGGGAACAAGCTTCTTGTTCTTATCCTGGAAATATCTGTCCGCAGAGCCTTTCTTCATTGCCGCAAGAGAGCCCATTCCGCGGTATACCTTGAAGCTTCTGCCCTGATAGATTTCAACGTCGCCGGGAGCCTCCTCACAGCCTGCGAGCAGCGAGCCGAGCATAACAACGTTTGCGCCCGCAGCAAGCGCCTTTACGATATCGCCGGAATACTTAATGCCGCCGTCAGCAATAACGGGAACGCCGTACTTCGCAGCAGCGCATGCACAGTCGTATACCGCGGTAATCTGCGGAACGCCGATACCCGCAACAACTCGCGTTGTGCAGATAGAGCCGGGACCGATACCAACCTTTACTGCGTCAGCGCCTGCCTTGATAAGGTCCTCGGCAGCGGCAGCGGTCGCCACGTTGCCCGCGATAACGGGAATGTCGGGGTATGCGCTCTTTATCTTGTCGAGCGTTACCATAATGTTCTTGGAATGGCCGTGCGCGGAGTCAAGCACCAGCACGTCAACCTGCGCCTTGATAAGCGCGCCCGCTCTGTCGAGAACATCGGGAGTAATGCCGATTGCGGCGCCGCAGAGAAGTCTGCCCGAAGCGTCGCGGGCGGTGTTCGGGTACTGAACCGCTTTCTCGATGTCCTTTATCGTGATGAGTCCCTTTAAGAATCCATTTTCGTCAACGAGCGGGAGCTTTTCAATCTTGTGGCGGCGGAGTATCTCCTGCGCCTGCTCAAGAGTTGTGCCGACGGGCGCGGTGATGAGGTTTTCCTTGGTCATAACCTCGCCGATTTTCTGCGCGGGGTCAGAGATAAAGCGCAGATCGCGGTTCGTGAAAATGCCGACAAGCTTTCCGTTTTCAACAATCGGAACGCCCGAAATCTTGTACTTGCCCATAAGCTTGTCCGCGTCGGTTACCGTGTCAACGGGCGACAGGAAAAACGGGTTTACGATAACGCCGTTCTCGCTTCTCTTTACCTTGTCAACCTCGTCAACCTGCTGCTCGATAGTCATATTCTTATGTATAATGCCGATACCGCCCTCGCGCGCGATTGCGATAGCCATTTTGCTCTCGGTTACTGTATCCATTGCCGAGGTCATTATCGGAGTGTTAAGTGAAATGGTTTTGGTGAGATTTGTTCTGAGGTTAATCATATTGGGAGTAACATCGCTCTTAGCGGGGATAAGCAGCACGTCGTCAAACGTGAGACCCTCCTTGACAAACTTTTCGCCGTAATTTGTGTTCAGCATAATTTTCCTCTCTTTCCTCTTTACCTTTGTTC
>SFHN01000239.1 GCA_004555635.1 [Eubacterium] saphenum | reverse complement strand
TATGGATTTTACGCAAATCGGCGGAATTACATCTCAATTACGATATCGTTTTCAGCCTTGAGGATAGAATCAAGGATAAGCATTCCGTCAATCTTCTCGCCGTTTACGGTGACGCTCTTTACGCCGTGCTCGGAGCCGTTCGGGTTCTTTACGGTGACGTGGAGCTTCTTTCCGCGGAAGGTCTTTTCCATCGTATATTCCTTCCACTCGGACGGGATAGACGGGTCGATTACCAGTCCCTTAGGTTCGGGGTTAAGACCGAGGATACCCTCTGTTGTTCCTACCATAACGGTGGAAGCGGTACCTGTCAGCCAGTGAACGTGCGCACGACCTGCAAACGGGCTGTCCTTGCCCTCTACAAACTGACCGTAAACGTACGGCTCAAGCACGCGGTGCTCGGCGTTGTCGTTGTAGGTTGCGGGCGCAGCCTCTGTCCAGTACTTGTATGCCCGGTTGCCGTGGCCGAGCTTTGACTCTGCGAGGATAAGCCAGCCCTGCGGCTGAGAGAAGATACCTGCGTTCTCCTTAGTGCACTTGTTGAAGCACTGCATAAGCGCGCCGTCGAATCCGTGCTTAACGTAGGGCGGGTACATAACCATCGCGCCGTAGGGAGTGTTAAGCTCGCGCTCTACGCTGTCCATAGCCTTCTCCTGCTGCTCCTTTGTGCCGAAGCCGGAGATAACCGACCAGCTCTGCGGGTTAAGCCACATCGAAGCCTCGGGGTCGGTGCGCTGACCGATAACGGTTCCGTCCTCCTTGTAGCCACGAATCCATCTGTCCTTGTTCCAGCAAGCGGAGAGGATTGTGTCGAGCTTTGCGCTGATTTCGTCGAGGTACTTAATGTACTCGGTATCGTTCTTCTCGACAGCATAGGTGCGCAGAATCTTTATCGCGTAAACAAGCTGGAACGCAACGAATGTAGACTCGCCCTTCTTGCCGAGGCGGAGGCAGTCATTCCAGTCTGCGTGCAGACCTGCGGGCATACCGTGGTTGCCGAGGTGGTTCATCGAGAAGTCGATTGCTCTCTTGAGGTGGTCGTAAACCGTGCCCTTTTCGCCGTCGTTAGCGTAGAAGATTTCCTCATCGAGGAACGCGATATCGCCGCTTTCGCCGATGTACTTGTAGATAGTGGGGAACAGCCAGAGCGCGTCGTCTGCGCGGTAGGAGGGGTGTCCCGTCTGCTTTGCATATACGGAGTTCTCGTCGTTTTCGTCGGGGTGATTTTCCTCGCCCGCCTTGTGGTCGTACTTAACGAGCGGCAGACCTGCGCCGTTTGTAACCTGAGCGGAAAGCATAAAAATAATCTGCTGCTTTGCCATTTCGGGAGCAAGGTGAATAACGCCCTGAATGTCCTGAACAGTGTCGCGGTAGCCAAAGCCGTTTCTCAGACCGCAGTACTGGAACGAAGCCGCTCTCGACCAGGTAAACGTGATGAAGCAGTTATAAGCGTTCCAGGTGTTTACCATATTGTTGAAGTTCTTGTCAGGCGTGTTAACCTGAAGGTTGTTCAGCTTGCTGTGCCAGTAGTTCTTAAGCTCGGAAAGCTCCGCTTCAACGGTTCCGGGATTCTCATACTTTGCGATGATAGCACTGATTTCCTCCTCGGTTTTCTGACCGCCGAGAACGTAGGTCAGCTCCTTTGTTTCGCCGGGCTGAAGAACGATGTCGCTCTGAAGCGCACCGCAGGAGTTGGTGTTGTAGTTGAGGTCGCCTTTAAGCCCCTCCTCAATGCCGCGGGGGTTGTGGTAGCCTCTGTATGTGCCGACAAATGCGTCGCGGTCGCCGCAGTATGCGTCAACCTTTGCGCCCGCAAGACCGAGGAAGCGGCCGCTGTACGGGTTGTAGACCTCGTTCTGGAGCTGGTGAATGTACTTGTCCTTGAAATAGGTGTGGGTGATGAACAGGGTGTACTGAAGGTTAACCTGGTCCTGCTCGTAGTTCGGGTCGTTTACGAACTCACAGTAGCCTGTTACGGAAAGCTTTCTGGGCTTGTCGGAGGTGTTTGTTACCTTTGCCGCCCAAACCTCGTAGGTTGCGTCCTTGGGAACGTAGTAGGAAACCTCGCTCTTAATTCCGCTGTACTCTGAGGTGATGACGGTGTATGCAGTACCGTGGCGGCATTCGCTCTTGAAGCTGTCAAGGCTCTTGCATACCGGCGCCCAAGAAGCCGACCAGTAGTCGCCTGTTTCGGCATCTCTGATGTAGACATAACGTCCGGGAGTGTCGTTCGCAACGCCGTTAAAGCGGTAACGGATAACGCGTCCGTTTGCGCCGCTCTTTACGAAGCTGTATCCGCCCGCGTTGTTGGAGATGATAGCTCCGTATTCGGGGGAGCCGAGGTAGTTCGCCCATGCCGAGGGAGTGTCGGGACGGGTGATGACATACTCTTTGTTGAGTTCGTCGAAGTAACCGTAGTTCATTGAAGTAGTCCTCCTGCTTTATTTCTTCCGCAGGTAAAGCAAGCCTGCGGATATTGCTTACATCTCTATTATATCAGTAAATCGTTTACATTACAAGGGCGGCGAAATCAACAATTTTTTCACCAGATTTTTGTGCATTTTGATGCGCTCAAAAAAATAGCCTGAAAAGCATGTCTTTTCAGGCTGTATATAGTTGGTTTGGGTTATTCCAATGG
>SFHN01000238.1 GCA_004555635.1 [Eubacterium] saphenum | reverse complement strand
GGCTCAGCCTGTTCTTTTTCCGTCCGATAACCGTTGATGGCGAGTCTATGACTAATACGCTTCAGCACGCGGACAAGGTTATTGCAACCAACTTCCTGTATAAGCCCGATTACGGCGACATTGTCATAATTCAGGCGGACAGGTTGCAAAAACGCCCGTCAATGCTGTACGGCGAGCCTATCATCAAGCGTGTTATCGGTTTAGAGGGCGACTCCATCAGATTTGACTTTGAAAAAGGCGAGGTCTATCGCAACGGCGTCCTGCTGGAGGAGGATTATATCCGTTTCCCCACAACACTCTCCGAGCCGGGAACAGAAAGCGGCGTTGAGTACGTTGTGCCCCCGCATTGCGTATATGTTATGGGCGACAACAGAACAAACTCCCGCGACAGCCGCGATATGTTTGCGGTTGGATATGTTGATACAGACCTGATAATCGGAAAGGCTTTCGTAAGGATATATCCGTTTAAGGATTTCGGGTGGCTATGAGCGAGATAGGCAATATACAGTGGTTTCCCGGTCATATGACAAAAACGCGGCGGCTTATTGAGGCAGACCTCAAGATGGTTGACGCGGTGGTGGAAATCACGGACGCGCGTATTCCCGAAAGCAGCAGAAATCCGATACTGGACGAGCTGGTTAAGGATAAGCCGCGCATTATGATTCTGAACAAGTGCGACTACGCCGACGAGCGTATGACCGCCGCGTGGAAGCGTTTTTACGAGCAGCGCGGGATGACGGTCATAACCTGCGACTGCCGCAGCGGAAAGGGGATAAACCGCTTTCTGCCGACGGTGAAGAATATGCTGAGCGAGCTTATTGAGCGCAGGAAAGCCCGCGGAATGGTCGGAAAAGCGCTAAGGCTTATGGTGGTTGGTATTCCGAATGTCGGAAAATCCTCTTTCATAAACCGTATGGCAAACAGCAAGAAAACAAAGGTCGGCGACCGCCCCGGCGTAACCCGCGGAAAGCAGTGGGTTTCTATCGACAGGGATGTGGAGCTGCTTGATATGCCCGGTATTCTCTGGCCGAAGTTTGACGACCAGACCGCCGCACAAAGGCTAGCATATACGGGCGCAATCAAGGACGATGTTATGGATGTAGAGGCGCTTGCGCGCGGACTTGGTGAGCTGCTCAAAGCGGATTATCCCGACCTGCTTAAGGCGCGCTACAAAATTCCCTGCGAGGGCGATATCCTCACAGAGATAGCAAAAGCACGCGGTATGCTTGTTTTGGGCGGAGAACCCGATACCGAGCGTGCTGCTGCGGCGCTTTTGGACGAATACAGAGGTGGACGAATTGGCAAAATCACCCTCGAAGCACCACAAGAGTGAAGCCGACAGGCTCCGTCTTGACGGCGTTGACACCGCGGGATTGTCCCTGCGGGAGTTTGACGCTGCCGTGGCTGAAAGATACGGCGTTGTGTGCGGTATCGACGAGGCGGGCAGAGGTCCGCTTGCCGGCGCGGTTTTTGCTGCGGCTGTTATTCTTGACCCGGAAAACCCCATCGACGGGCTTAACGACAGCAAAAAGCTCACCGAGAAAAAGCGTGAGAAGCTTTACGATGAGATTATCGCGAAGGCAAAGGCATACTGCATAGCTTCATCAAGCGTTGAGGAAATCGAACAAACCGATATTCTCTCCGCTGATATGGAAGCGATGAAGCGCGCGTATGAGAGCTTGGGTGAACAGGCGGGAATTGTGATTGTTGACGGTGATGTTTTGCCGGAGCTTTCCGCAAACGCTAAGGCGCTCACAAAGGGCGACGCCACAAGCGAGGCAGTTGCCGCCGCTTCAGTTCTTGCAAAGGTATCGCGTGACCGCTATATGTGCGAGCAGGCGAAGCTTTATCCCGGCTACGGCTTTGAAAAGCACAAGGGCTACGGCACCGCGGCGCATTACGAAGCGGTTGATAAGCTCGGGCTTTGTCCGCTGCACAGAAAATCGTTCTTTAAGAAATACTTTGAAAAAAAGCATGGACAAGAGGACTAAAGGCAAGCTTGGCGAGGACGCTGTGTGCAGCGAGCTGATAAAGCGCGGGCATACGGTTATCGCACGAAATTATCATAAACCGTTTGGCGAAATTGACATCATTTCGCAAACAGGCGGATTTATAGTTTTCACCGAGGTTAAGGCACGAAAGCAGAACAGTATGGTTTCGGGGCTGGAGGCGGTTGACGCGCGAAAGCAGAGAAAAATCGTGCTGACGGCGGACGCATATTTGTCCGAGCACAACTGCTTTCTTCAACCGAGATATGACATTGCCGAGGTGACAATTACGCGGGGCGAAGCTGCGCGCGTGGTTCGTATTGATATATACGAAGACGCGTTCACAGCAGACGGAATTTATACCGCAAACTGACCCGCAACGAAAGGAAGACGCTATATGAATTACAGGAGCACGAGAAATTCCGCACTCAAGGTGACAAGCGCACACGCTATCGCCAAGGGACTTTCCGACGAGGGCGGACTTTACGTTCCCGAGAGCATTCCCACTCTTACGAAGGAGGAGATTCTTTCCCTCTGCGACAAGAGCTATGCCGACAGGGCATTCTGCATTTTCAGCAAGCTGCTCACCGATTTCACACCCGATGAAATCCGCAACTGCGTTGACGGTGCATACAACGACAGAAACTTC
>SFHN01000237.1 GCA_004555635.1 [Eubacterium] saphenum | reverse complement strand
CGGTGTAATCCTCGAAAAACATCTGATACAACGGCTTTCCGAAGCGGTTTATGTAGAAGTTTTCAAGCGACGTTTCGGGCAGCTTGTGAAACACGCTCACGAGGTATCCGAAGCCCGCTCTTACCGTGTTTGCAAAGCCCATATTGATAAAGGTCGCGGGCTTCAGCGAGATAGGATAATCAAAGAATTTCTTGCGGAAGTATATCCGTGAAATCCTCGTCCGTGCGAGGAAAACATCATCAATTCTGTCGGGGTCGATATCGGGGTCATCGGAGAATGTGTGAGTCCTGCCGAGCGCCTTGTCGTCCTTTGCGGGCGCACCCTGAAGCGGCAGGATATCGCTCCAAAGCTTCATAATCTCCTCGTTTTTGGAGAAGAAGCGGTGTCCGCCGATATCAATGCGGTTGCCGTTATAGCGCTCGGTGCGCGAAATGCCGCCGATAAGCCCGCTTGCCTCAACAATTATCGGGTGATATTCGCTGCTCTCTTTCAGCAGAGTGTAGGCGGCGGTAAGCCCTGCGGGGCCTGCGCCGATTATAACAACATTTTTCATCGCTTGCTCGCTTTCAGTTTTCGGATTTCTAAAAATCATTACATAAATAATACAACTTTTTCGGGAAAAAAGCAAGGTGGTTTTGTTGGATTTCGGCGACGCTTCGCAACGTGCGGCAGGACAATTATTGACTTTTTCCGGGGATTGTGCTACAATTAAGAAGCTTCCGCAAAAATTTCCAAAATAAGGCGGACGCTGCATTGCAAAATAAGGAGCAAACAAGTGATATCACCATATATTTTTGCGGGCATTGCCTGCGCAGTTTTTCTGTTTATCTTTTCGCTTCGCATAAAAGCGGAGCGGCTTTTTTACTCTTTTGCGGAGCTTGCCATTTTCTACGCGCTTATGAGAATTGCGCCCCTGATGATGTACGAGAATCACGGCTTAATGAATGTTCTTGCGCTCGCAGAGGATTTCGTAATCCTTGCAGCAGGCTTTTTCCTGTCAAAAAAGCAGCTCGGAGTGCAAAACGCAAAGCTTATCGCGGCGGTTTATCTGTTCAACCCGCTTGCTGCGGCGGCTGTAATTACAGGGCATTTCGGCGCTATGGCGCTTCTTCCTCTTGCATACACGATAGTATACGGCGTGGGGATAAGTCTTCGTCAGAGAAATCAGTCGTTTGACGCTAAGCGTTTTTTCCCAGAATACATATGGATTTGCACAGGCGGATATTTTATGATGTTCGCAGACGACTGCCTTTTGCAGAAAACGACGGATATGTTCTTCGGCGAGAATTACCCGACGCTGTTGGTGACGGCAATGGCGGTGGTTGTGACGGGCGTTGTGCTGACAATAAGGAAACTGCGCATAATACTGCGCGAGGACAAACCCGCCGAAAAAACAGCCGCTCCTCCCGAAGCAGCGTTGGCTGCACCCGAAGAGCCACAGAGGTGGAACGCAAAGAACACGATTGTGGTGATTGCGCTTACAGCGGGATATGCGGCTGCGGCGCTGTTTAATCTGGGAGCTGCGTCTGCACCCTCCTCGGGAATGCACTTCGCAAGCGGCGAGGGAGAAGCCTGTCAGGTTGTAATTGACCTCGGAGAATACACCGCGCTGTCCGAGGTCAGCGTATTCCTCGGCCGGGAGTCAAAGCGCGCGGTTTCGCTCTGTGCGCTTGACGAAAGCACGAACGAGTGGACGGATATCGTTTCAAAGTATGAGATACCGTCGCCGTATCAATGGAACGATATCCCCATAAACCTGCGGCTTCGCTGTCTGCGGATAGAGTTCCTTGACAGCAGCGCGGACGTGCTTGAAGTTGTGCTGAAAGACGACAGCGGCAGAACGGTTTCTCCCGTTTCGGCGGAAAAGTTCCCCGCGCTGTTTGACGAGCAGGAGCTTTACCCCGAATATCCGACATACTTCTATGGCACAATGTTCGACGAGGTGTATCACGGAAGAACCGCGTATGAGTTTATGAACGACCTTCCGATATACGAAAACACCCACCCGCCGCTCGGAAAAACCATAATCTCTGCAGGAATAGCGCTTTTTGGAATGAACCCGTTCGGGTGGAGGATAATGTGCGTGGTTTTTGGCACAGCGATGGTGCCGCTGATGTACGCTTTTGCGTGGAGGCTGTCAAAGCGGCGCGGCGGGGCTTTTCTCGGCGGATTTCTTACGGCGACCGAATTTATGCACTTTACGCTGTCGCGCATTGCGACAATTGACATAATCGTCGGCTGCTTCATTCTGATGTTGTTCTTCTTTATGTACCTGTACATTGACGAAACCCGAAACGGCGCGGGCGCGGCAAGGCGATATGCGCTGCTTTTGCTGTGCGGTGTTTCAATGGGTCTTGCATGTGCTACAAAGTGGACGGGAGCGTATGCCGCTCTTGGAATTGCAATACTGTTCTTCGTGTTCCTTGTAAAACACTGCAAAAACAGCCTTCGGGGAAAGGAACTGTTCGGGTATCTCCTGCGGCTTTTTGCTGTCTGCGCGGTATGCTTTATCGCGGTTCCCGCCGTTATTTATGTGTCATCGTATTTTGAGTTCGCGCAGGTGTATACCGACAAGAACATACTTCAGCACGCGCTCGAGAACGCGCAGTATATGCTCGGCTTCCACAAAAGCGCGCTGTCGGGACACCCGTATTCCTCGG
>SFHN01000236.1 GCA_004555635.1 [Eubacterium] saphenum | reverse complement strand
GGACGTATTCGCTCGACGATGTAAAGCAGGGGCTTCAGGGCGCGTTTGCCGCTCTGTCGCACGACTTTTCCGAGAAGTTCGGCGAGCCGCTGACCACCGTTGGCGCGATGGGCGTTTCCGCGATGATGCACGGCTATCTTCCCTTTGACAAGGACAACAATCTCCTTGTCCCGTTCCGCACCTGGAGAAACACCACGACGGGCGCGGCTGCCGAGGAGCTTACCGCGCTGTTCGGGTTTAACGTTCCGCAGCGCTGGAGCATTTCCCACTTGTATCAGGCTATGCTTAACAGGTAAGAGCACGTCCCGTCCGTGTGCAGCATAAACACGCTTGCGGGCTACGTTCACTTTATGCTGACAGGCGAGCGCGCGGTCGGCGTAGGAGAAGCGGCAGGCATTTTCCCGCTTGACAAGGACGGCGCATATGACGGCGCTATGCTCGATAGATTTGCCGCAAAGGTAAAGGAAAGGGGCTATTCCTTTGACATACGCGAGGTTCTTCCGAAAATTAAGTTCGCGGGGGAAAAGGGTGCGGTTCTTTCCGAGGCGGGCGCTATGTTCCTTGACCCGACGGGTACGTTCAAGGCGGGCGTTCCGCTCTGTCCGCCCGAGGGCGACGCAGGCACAGGAATGGTTGCGACAAACAGCGTTCTACCCCGCACGGGCAATGTTTCCGCAGGCACAAGCATTTTCTCTATGCTGGTTCTCGAAAAGCCGCTCGGCGGTGTTTATCCCGAGATAGACGTTGTTGCTACACCCGACGGAAAGCCCGTTGCGATGGTTCACTGCAACAACTGCTGCTCTGAGCTTGACGCGTGGGTAAGGCTGTTCTCCGATTTCGCCTCGCTTAGCGGAAAGGAGATTTCCAAGGGCGAGGTATATGAGCTGCTATATAAAAACGCGCTTAACGGCGCCCCCGACTGCGGCGGCACGGTTGCATACAACTTCCTGTCGGGTGAGCCTGTCGCGGGCGTTGCCGAGGGCAGACCGATGTATTTCCGTACGCCCGACGGAAGCTTTAACCTTGCGAACTTCATTCGCGCGGAGCTTTATGCGGCTTTCGGCGCGCTGAAAATGGGTATGGATATCCTTGCTGAAAAGGAGAATGTCCCCGCCGATAAGTTCACGGTTCACGGCGGTCTTTTCAAGGTGCAGGGCGTTGCGCAGCAGTTCCTCGCAGACGCTCTTAACGCTGATGTGTCCGTTATGAAAACTGCGGGCGAGGGCGGCGCTTGGGGTATGGCGCTTCTCGCAGCATATATGCAGTGCGCTGACGGAAAAACACTTCCCGAGTGGCTCGAAAGCTGCGTTTTCGGCAGTATGGAAAGAGCAACGCTGTTGCCTAATCCCGCGGGAGTAATCGGCTTCGCCGAATATATCCGCCGCTTCAAAAACGGACTTGCGGCTCAGAATGCAGCCTGCCGCTGATTTTGAAAGTTTTTTTCAAAGAAAATGCAACTTTTTGCAGTTTGAATTGTTTTAATTTATGGAAACCTTAGTTTCCATGCCTGTTATATTCCCCGAGCGGAGCAGGGCTTTGCTCGGGATTTTTCTTTTTTGAGGAATGATGTCGGCTGATTGTCTGATATGTCAAAAATAGCCCGCGAAAAAAATATATTTTTATGTTAAATAATGTATTGATAGAAGTGCAAAATAGTGTTATAATATAATTTGAGAATTTATGTGCCTATGCTTTACATAAATATATCTATTTTTACAATAATCGGAGGAAATATGTATGTTTGGAATCAGTAAGGATATCGGAATTGACCTTGGTACGGCAAATACGCTTGTATACATGAGAGGAAAGGGAATTATCATACGCGAGCCGTCTGTTGTCGCTATGGACAGAAAAGCGGGGCAGGTTCGCTATGTCGGTCAGGAGGCAAAGGACGTTATCGGCCGTACTCCCGGCTCTATCGTTGCGGTTCGCCCGCTGAAGGACGGCGTTATCGCGGACTTTGATATGACGAGCGTCATGCTCGAGCAGTTTATCAGAAAAGCGCTTAAGGGCAGAGGCAGAGCGCGCGTCATCATCTGCATTCCCTCCGGTGTTACCGCTGTTGAGCGCAGAGCCGTAAGAGAGGCTGCGCAGCAGGCGGGCGCAAAGCGCGTTTCCATTATCGAGGAGCCTATGGCGGCGGCTATCGGCGCAGGGCTTCCCGTTGCAGAGCCTATGGGAAATATGATTGTCGATATCGGCGGTGGCACGAGCGAGGTTGCTATTATCTCACTCGGCGGCATTGTAACCGCGCGCTCCGTAAGAGTTGCGGGCGACGAGTTCGATTCTTCTATCATCAACTACATCAAGAAGAAGTATAACCTTCTTATCGGCGAAAGAACCGCCGAGAACATCAAGACGCAGATTGGCTCTGCTTTCAGAACCGAGGCAGACGAGCCTTCTATGGACATCAAGGGCAGAAACCTGCTTAACGGTCTGCCCGAGAATATAACCATCACCTCTGAGGAGGTTCGCGAGGCTATTTCCGAGCCGCTTTCCCGCATTATTGAGGCAATCAAGACGACGCTCGAAAAGTGCCCGCCCGAGCTTGCCGCTGATATCATCGAAAACGGAATTATGCTTGCGGGCGGCGGTGCGCTGCTCCGAGGGCTTGATATGCTTATCAATCAGGAAACGGGTATGCCTGTAAAAATCGCCGAG
>SFHN01000235.1 GCA_004555635.1 [Eubacterium] saphenum | reverse complement strand
GTTTTGCAAAATCGGCGCGAGTTATTTTCCCTGCGGAATAAGCTTTTCCATAAACTCGGAAGAATGAATGGGTCTGCCGTTGTATATGCCCTCTACAAAATCAACCTCGTAGCGCTTTACGCGTTCAAGCGTTTCAGCGTTGTCAATTTCCCTTACGCATACCGCGATTTTTCTGTCGTGCGCCATATTGATGACCGAGCGCATATAGCGTATCGCAACGGGGTCGTCTGTGAAGCGCGACGCGCGTATTTTCACTGTGCGGATATTCTCGTTTTCAAGCGTCGCGGTCGTGAAGAAGCTGTCGCCGCTGTCCTCCGCAATGATATTAACGCCGATTTTTCCGAGCTGCTTCAGCACGAGGCTTGCGTGCTGAAGCGTGTTTGCGCTCTCTGAAACCGCAATGCTGAGCGCAGAAGGCGGAAGCCCGTATGCCATCAGCGCGCTTCGAAGCGCCGCAATGCACGCGTCGTTTGCAAGTACGTTTTCGGGTATCGCAATGCTGACGCGAAAGCCCTTGTAGCCCTTTTGCCTAACTGTCGAGCAAAACTCGCACACCTTATCTGCGATAAATCCGAACAGCCGAATTGAGTAGCCCATTCGCTCAATGATGGGGTTATAACGCTCCGAGGACACTGTCATATTTTCGTTGCCCCAGAACACCCGCGCTTCGCAGCAGTGAAGCGCTCCCGTGTTGATGTCGAGGACGGGCTGATACAGGCAGTAGAAGCCCTTGAAGTTGTTTTCCGCGGAGTCCTGTATCAGCTTTTTAACGAGCAGGTTGTCGTTGAGCTGCTCCTCCAGACCCTCGGAGTAGATTACCGCGTCGGAAAGCTTTCTGTCCTTTGCAAGGCGAAGCGTGTGCGTTGCCGCTCTGATACAGCCGGCGGTGTCAAACGCGTCGTCGGGGTAGAGGGTAAGCCCCGCGTAAACCTCGAGGTGGTGCTCGTTTCCGTTAAGATACCACGGCGAGTGGAATTTCGTTAGGATTGCCTGAGCAAGCTGCCGCGCCTCCTCGCGGGTTGACCCTCTCATAAGGACAAACAGAATGTCGTTGCTAAAGCGGTAAACGCGCTTTACCGCCTCGCTTGGGATTGCCGCGATATATTCGGCGCAGCTGCGGAGAATATCGTCGGCGTACTCGATACTGTTGATTTCGGAAATGCTCTTTAAGTTCGCGATTTCAAGCGCGATAACAGCGCCGTTTCCGCCGCTTTCGATTTCCTTTTGAAGCTTCAGCTCAAACAGGCTGCGATTCGGAATGTTCGTCGTAAAGTCGTAGTACGCGAGCTTTTCAAGGCGCTCCTGCGATGTGCGAAGCTCGCTTTCCGTAAACGATTTGTTGATTATCGTGGACAAAATCTGTGTGAGAGTTCTGAGCTGCTTCCTCTCGCGGTTGCTCCAGCTGCGCCCGCCTGTTTTGGAGATGAACATAATGACGCCGTTGCTTCTGCCTTTTTCGTAGGTACGGCAGAGCGCATAGCTGCGCGGATTTTTCACCGACGGCAAAAGCTCGTTTTCCTCCGCCGTGACAACGCCGCCGAACGTCAGCTGCTCTTTTATCTCATCGTTATGCGGCACGTCGCAGACAACGGGCAGAAGCATTCCGCTGCTGTCCCAGCGGTAAACGCGGACGTGCTCGTCCTCATCTGCCATAAACATAATGTCAACAAGCCCGAAGTAGTCGGAAACAAGCGGAATAACCTTTCCGATTGCGGAGTTTGTCGTGTCGCTTTCCAGCACGATGGAATAGATGTTGTTTATGAGAATTGAGTCCTCAAAGTTCTGCCCGAGAAGCTTGTTTGCGTTCTGCGAGTTTTCCATCTCCTCGCCCAGAACGACATAGGAGTTTGCGATGTCCGCAACCGTTTGCGCCATCGTGTCCAGCAGGGCGTAGTTGCTCTTTATAAGCGCCTCGTCCTCCGCCGCGATAATCCACTGCGCGATATCCTGATGTCTTACGCGGATTGTTCGGCTGCGCTGATAGGACAGCTTGTTAAGGTTTTCGCGTTTGTCCTGATTTTCGGGCGCGGCGATTACCTTTCCCTTTGCGTCAACGATAGCCGAACGCAGCCCGTCAATCTGCGCAAACGGGCGCTGCATACGCGCGAGGTAGTCCTCGCCAAGAATGTCGTCAAGACCGAGCGCGGCGTTCGCGTCGGAGAAGCTTTCCTCCTTTTTGGAGCGATAGCGGCGCATTACGGCGTCGTCGTCGCAGCCCTCAAGGTAATCCGACACGTCAAACATCATACCGTCAAGCTCTTTCAGCTTGTCGTTTTCGTCGCGCACCGCAAGTGCGGATATGTAGTACCACTTGTAGTCGCCGTCCGCTTTTATCCTCGCGTGGAATTTAACGTCGGACGTGCGGTTGTTGATGATTTCGTTCATCACCTCGCAGAACGGCATATAGTCGTCCGGGTGAATTATCTCGTCAAAGCGCACGGTGTCGCCCTTTGAGAAGGGGTTGGGGCGGGAGAGTATCTCAGCGGGGAAGCCCGCCGCATAGGTCATAGAAAACGCAGAGTTGCCTCCGCTCTGTACTGCCGTTTCCAGCCTTGTCAATGTATATCACCTCATTGTTGTGAGTAAATCGGTGCGCCGAACCGCCAAGGAAATCGACAAAACACCTCAGCCTTCGACGGACGCAAATCCTTATAATTATATGAAAAAAAGGCTACT
>SFHN01000234.1 GCA_004555635.1 [Eubacterium] saphenum | reverse complement strand
ATAATCAGGTTCAAGAAGAGCATTTTCCACCAGTTCGACGACGACCTCATCGGCAACGCCTTTACGGGCATAAACCGCAAGTCAAGGCGCTTCGAGAAAGGGCTGAATCTCTTTCACAAGAACAACTTCCGCATGGCGCTGGAGGCTTTCACAGACCTTGGCAGAGAGGAAAACAGCCTCTCCAAGCAGGAAACTGCCGTAAACGAGTTCTACCGCGGACGCTGCTACGATATCCTCGACGCCTATCCCAACGCTATAATATGCTATAAAAACGCGCAGGAGAACGGCTTCTATATTCCCGAGCTCCCTATTTTCATAGCGCGGTGCTACTCCATAAACGGCGATCCAAAGCGCGCTGTGGCTATCTATGAGGGACTCATGGATGAAAAAGACTACAAATACAGCAATAAGCTCCGCTGTGAGATGGGCAACGTATATTTAAAGGAATACGACGGCGAGTCCGCTCTCAAGTGGTTCAACGATTCTATCGAGCGCCATGAGGACTACGCAAACGCTCTCGGCGGCGCGGCTATCGCAAACGTGCTCCTCGGACACTATGAAGAAGCCGAGAAGCTCTATAAGCTGGCGATAGTTCACAATATAGACAATCCCGTGGACTTCATAAAATACTACAAGGGCACGGTTGCCCTGCAAAAGGACGAATTCATCAAAAAACTGTAAAGGAGGAAAGGCTGTGTACAAGGCGCTTTACCGCAAATGGCGACCAATGACTTTCGACGACGTCATATCCCAGCAATACACCACAGAAGCTCTGAAAAACCAGATAATCAGCGGGAAGACCGCCCATGCATACCTTTTCACAGGTTCACGCGGTACAGGTAAGACCACCTGCGCCCGTATCCTTGCAAAAGCCGTCAACTGCCGCAATATGAAAAACGGCAATCCCTGTCTCGAATGCGACATCTGCCGCGACGCAGACAGCGGAGCTCTTACCGATATCGTTGAGATAGACGCGGCTTCAAACAACGGCGTAGACAATATCCGCGACCTGCGCGACGCGGCAGTTTATACTCCCGAGCGCGGCGCATACAAGATATACATCATCGACGAGGTGCATATGCTCTCCGCAGGCGCATTCAACGCCCTGCTGAAAATTATGGAGGAGCCGCCCCCGTATGTGAAATTCATTCTTGCAACTACCGAGATACACAAAGTCCCTGCAACTATCGTCTCACGCTGTCAGCGCTACGATTTCCGCAGGATAAAGGCGGAGGACATTGCCGCCAGAATAAGCTATATCGCTCAGCAGGAGGACCTGAACCTCACTGAGGACGGCGCGGCTATGATAGCAAAGCTTGCCGACGGCGGTATGCGTGACGCGGTATCCCTTCTTGACCAGTGCTCGGTGTGCGCAGAGGTCATAAACGCCGAGGCTGTTTCCAATGCCGCAGGTATCGCAGGCAGAGACTACCTCTATGATATGCTTGACGCTGTATCGGACTCCGATACTCCAAAGGCGTTATCCATAACAGCAGACCTCTACGATATGTCAAAGGACCTGACAAGGCTCTGCGAGGAGCTCATAACACAGCTCAGAAACGTTATGCTCATAAAGGCTTCTCCCGATACGGCAGACAAGCTCATAGTTTGTATGCCCGACGAGTTGGAGCGCTTAAAGGCTATCGCGGAAAAGTCCGACCTGCCTACGGTCATGGACAGGCTCTCAGCTTTGCAGGAGTGCCGTGAGCGTATGCAAAGGGCTATGAATAAGCGCGTAGAGTTCGAGATGTCTCTCATAAAGCTCTGCGGAAATGTAAAGAATACAACAGAAAGTATTGACAATTCTGAAATATATGATAAAATAAAACAGTTGGAGGATAAGATAAACACCGTCCCGAGAGCTGTTCCCGCGGCTGGCAAGCCTGCCGAGGAAAAGCCCGAGGTGCTTGAAGCAAGCGCCGTTCCTGCGGACGAGAAAATTGTCCCCACCATTGATATCAAGAAGCTCAAGCCCGAGGACATTATCCCATGCGAACGCTGGAACGAAGTTCTCGACGAGTTCAGGAATATCAATCCTGCCGTTGCAGGAAGCCTTGACGGCTCTTTTGCAGGTACAGCAGGAAACTACATCTTCATTACAGCTCAGAACCGCTTCTTTATGGAGCTTTTCAAGGTCAAGGAGAACGCGAATTCCCTCGGTGCGGCTATCGCAAACGTGCTGGGACAGCGCTTCATAATCAAGGCAAGGTGCGCCACAACTGTTGCGGAGCAGAAAAACCTCGCCGAGAGCCTTATAAAAAAGGCTATGGACAGCCAGATAGAGACTGCGGTGGAGAATCAGTAAGCCTTGTAGTGAACGCCGCCTCGGCGTTCCTCGCAGATCAAGTTCATAAGCAAAACTAATTTTGCTTTATATAAAACTAAGAAACTTTATTTTCAAAGGAGAATTTTAAAATGAAGAAAAATGTTTTCAAAAAAGCTCTGAGTCTTGTGCTGACTCTCTTAATGGTACTTTCGCTTTGCTCGGCCGCCTTTGCCGCCGAAGAAAAGCCGACCCCCGTTATCGTGGTAAGCGGTATGGGTTCGTTCCCGCTCGTTGACGCTGACACCGGTGTCAGCGCTTTCCCGATTGCCCAGGATACAATGGTAAAAAATATTTTGAAGCTTGTTCTTCCGCTTGGCGCTTCCGTCGTTACGGAGAACTGGGAAGCTATGGAAAAATACGGCCTTGCG
>SFHN01000233.1 GCA_004555635.1 [Eubacterium] saphenum | reverse complement strand
CCACAAGGTATTCTGTAAGCGTCATAAGTGCATTAGGGTGGCAGCAGTTAAGTATCTGTCCGTTTTTGCAAAGCGCCATAAAGCGGTCGCCTGTTCTTCCCTCGCGGTAGCAGGCGGTACAGAACGACGGAATATGACCGCAATCCATAAGCCACTTTACAACCTCGTCAAGCGTTCTCTGGTCGGATACGTCAAACTGCTCAGAGTCGTGGGGGCGCTCCGCCTCGGTGTAGCCGCCGACGGAAGTTCTCGAAGCGCCGCTTATCTGCGAAATGCCCATATCAAGAACCTTCCCGCGAACCACTTCGGATTCTCTGGTGGATATTATCATACCGGTGTAAGGAACGGCAAGGCGAATGCACGCGATAATCTTTTCAAACATCTCGTCGGAAATAGAGTTGTCGAAAACATCGGGGTCAATGTCGTCCGCGCGCTTTACACGCGGTACGCTTATTGTGTGCGGGCCTACACCGTGAACCGCTTCAAGGTGCTCTGCGTGCATAAGAAGTCCCGCAAACTCGTACTTGTAAAGCTCTAAGCCGAACAGCACGCCTAAGCCGACATCGTCGATACCGCCGTCCATTGCTCTGTCCATAGCCTCGGTGTGGTAGGCGTAATCGTGCTTGGGTCCCGTCGGGTGAAGCTTCAGGTAGCTTTCCTTGTGGTAGGTTTCCTGAAACAGAATGTATGTTCCGATACCCGCGTCCTTAAGCTTGCGGTAGTTTTCGACTGTTGTTGCGGCGATATTTACGTTTACGCGGCGGATTGCGCCGTTCTTGTGGTTAATGCTGTAAATCGTCTTAATGCACTCGAGAATATACTCGATAGGATTATTTACGGGGTCTTCTCCTGCCTCGATTGCAAGGCGCTTGTGTCCCATATCCTGAAGCGCGATAACCTCCGCGCGAACCTCGTCCTGCGTAAGCTTTTTGCGGGCGATGTGCTTGTTCTTCATATGGTACGGGCAGTAAACGCAGCCGTTTACGCAGTAGTTCGAAAGATAAAGCGGGGCGAACATAACTATTCTGTTTCCGTAGAACGCAAGCTTGATTTCCTTTGCTATAGCGTAAATCTGCTGGATTTTCTCGGGAATTTCACACGCAAGAAGCACCGACGCTTCCCTGTGCGTAAGTCCGCGGCAAACGCAGCCCGTGGCGGTCTTTTGGGGGCGTGCCTTTTCGAGAATGCTGTCAATAAGCTCAACGTTGTTCTTATTTGCTTCTGCATATGCTATTGTTTCTAGGATTTCGGCGTCGTTGATGAACTCCTCCGCCTTGAGTGATTTGGGGTTATAAACTGCCATTGTATTTATGTCCTTTCATTTGATTACGTCGCCGCGTGCGGTGACAATTTCATAGCCTGTTGATTTAACGCGGGCGGACAGGCATTTTATGCATTGTGCAACCTCATCGCCCGTGCAGATTTTGTTGTCGTAAAGCTCGTATTTCTTGCGGACGCTTACCGGCGACAAGTTCGGCATAACGACGTTTGCGCCGCTTCGTATACCCCTCTCCCTGCCGTCGGGGAGAATTGTTCCGAGCGCGGTTGTTGCGGGAAGAAGTATCTTCGGGTGGATTAGCCGTATTATCGACAGCAGATAGCAGGTAAGCTCTGCGCTTCCTGCGGGATAGTCGGCAAACGGCGTTGCCGCGTGCGGAATAAACGGACCTATGCCGCACATATCGGGCGAAAATTCCTCGACAAACTTCAAGTCCTTTGCAAGCAGCGCGTTTGTCTGAAACGGCGAGCCGACCATAAACCCGCAGCCCACCTGATAGCCTATCTCCTTCAGCGCTCTAAGGCACTCCATACGGTTGTCAAACGACATCTGAGAAGGATGAAGCTTTTCGTAGTGCTGCTTGTCGGCGGTTTCGTGGCGAAGCAGATAGCGGTCTGCGCCGCTGTCGTACAAGCGCTTGTAGCTTTCATAGCTGCGCTCGCCGAGCGAAAGCGTAATGGCGCAGTCGGGGTATTTCGCCTTTATTTTTTCGGAAATGCCGCAAACGAAATCGTCCGAAAATGCGCTGTCCTCGCCGCCCTGCAAAACGAATGTGCGAAAACCCAGCGAATAGCCCTCGTCCGCGCAGGCGAGAATGTCCTCCTCCGAAAGCCGATAGCGCTCGCAGGCGGTGTTCCCCGCTCTTATTCCGCAGTACAAGCAGTTGTTTTTGCAGATGTTGCTTACTTCAATCAGTCCGCGGATAAACACGGATTTTCCGTAGTATTTTTCGCGGGCGGCTCTCGCTTTTTCGGCAAGAAGCTGCGCTGCTTCCTCCGAGCGGTTTTCGAGAAGATATTCGTATTCGCCGAGCGACAGCGAATGTGTTCTGTCGAGCTTTTCTATAAGCTCAAAAACGCGATTATCCATTAGAAATCACGTTTGAGTAAGCGGTTTTCACGCTGACGCCCGAAAGCTTTCCGATTTTCCCCGAAAGCGCGGAAATCGTGTCCTGCGGCGCGTCAAGCGCAACGCTCATAATGCTGATTTTCTTCTCACGATACGGCACGCCCATTCGCCCGATTATGTACTGCCCGTATTCGTGAAGAATTGCGTTAAGAGCCTCGGCAGAGGACGTATCCTCTACGATAATCCCCATTACGGCAACTCTTGTTTCCTTGTTTTCTATGAATATCATCCTTTCAAAAAGCTAAAAATGCCGTACCCAATCGCAAAAAACGCAGAAAGGCACGGCAAATTAC
>SFHN01000012.1 GCA_004555635.1 [Eubacterium] saphenum | reverse complement strand
CACTCAACAGAAAGATGCTCTCCGAGATCGCAATCAACGACGCTGCAGGCTTTACAGCGCTCACCGAGAAGGCAAAGGCTGCGCTTTAATCGCGATATTATCTCACGCCCGTACAATCAGGCGTGAGATTTTCGCTATGTAGGGGGATAAATCCGCGATGACTATTTCGTCAAGAAAAAACGAGAACGTAAGGCTCGTGAGAGAGCTTTTCCGCGACAAGAAGCTGCGCGGCGGCGAGGGAAAATTCGCCGTCGAGGGCGACCATCTCTGCGGCGAGCTTGCAAAAACGGGCTATGACATCGCGCTTTTCCTCTGCACCGAAAAGTCGGCGGAAAAGTACCCCGAAACCGTGGCTGCGCTAAAAAAATCCGCTCGCGGCTGCGCGGTAATAACCGAGGAGCTGAGCGAATATATTTCCGATACAAAGGCGCCGCAGGGACTGTTTGCGGTGGCGCAAATGCCTGCGCAGAGCGCTATCCCCGACAGCGCGAAAAAGCTTGTCGTGCTAGACGGAGTGCAGGACCCCGGAAATGTCGGAACGATTGTCCGCACGGCGGAGGCACTGGGGCTTGACGGCGCGGTGCTTTCGGAAAGCTGCGCGGACATCTACTCGCCGAAAACCCTGCGCGCGTCGATGGGAAGCGCATTGCGGCTTCCCTGTATAACGGGGCGGCTTGCGGAAATCCTACCGACATTGAAGCAGCGGGGCTTCGAGCTTTACGGCGCGCTTCTCGACGAGAGCGCAAGGCGGCTCGGCGCATTCAGCTTTGCGGAGAAGTCGGCGGTCGTAATAGGCAGCGAGGGCGCGGGCGTGTCGGAGGAAGTGAAGGCGCTGTGCGGCAGCGCGGTTTATATCCCGATAACGGGCGCGGAGTCGCTTAACGCGGCGGCAGCGGCTGCGATTATCCTTTGGGAGCTTAAAAAATAGCGTTTTGCAGTTGGCATCGCAAAGCCACAAGCCATTTTGCTTTCGGCTTTGCGGTGCTAAACTTCGGGAAATCCCGAAAACATTTTCCAAATCTGGAGGAAGCAAAGTGTCAAATCTGGTTATTCTCGAGTCGCCGTCGAAGGCGAAAACAGTAAAGAAATATCTCGGCGCGGGCTACGATGTCATAGCTTCGACGGGTCATATCATCGACCTGCCGAAGTCGCGCTTGGGCGTTGATATCGAGCACGATTTTGCGCCGCAGTATGTCAATATGAAGGACAAGGCGGAGGTTATCAAGGAACTTAAAAAGCACGCGAAATCCGCCGACGTAATATACCTCGCAACCGACCCGGACCGCGAGGGAGAGGCTATCGCGTGGCATTTGTCGCACCTTTTGGGCATCGACGAAAATGCGCCCGTGCGTGTAACATTTAACGAAATCACAAAGTCGGGCGTGCAGTACGGTATGAGCCACCCGCGCACGATAGACACCGATGTGGTTGACGCGCAGCAGGCTCGCCGCGTGCTTGACAGAATTGTCGGGTACAAGCTGTCGCCGTTCCTTTGGAAAAAGGTAAGGCGCGGGCTTTCGGCGGGACGTGTGCAGTCGGTTGCGGTGAGAATTATCGTAGACCGCGAGGAAGAAATCCGCGCGTTCAAGTCGCAGGAGTATTGGAGCATTGACGCGAAGTTTATCGCGGCGTCGTCGAAAAAGGCCTTTGCCGCAAAGCTCGCTGAAATCGATGGAAAGAAAGCGGAACTCGCCGACAAGGCGCAGACCGACGCCGTTCTCGAAAGACTAAAGGGCGCGGAGTTTACCGTCACGGGAATAAAGAAGTCCCAGCGCAAAAAGCAGCCCGCACCCCCGTTTACAACCTCGACGCTTCAGCAGGAGGCTTCCCGCAGGCTGTCCTTTCAGGCGCGCAGAACGATGAAAGCGGCGCAGGAGCTGTACGAGGGCGTTAATGTCGAGGGCGTTGGCGCGGTCGGTCTTATCACATATATGCGAACCGACTCGCTGCGTATCTCCGACGAGGCAAAGACAGCGGCTGCAGAGCTGATAAAGGAGCTTTACGGAGCGGATTATCTCCCCGAAAAGCCCAGAACCTACCGCTCGAAAAACAACGCGCAGGACGCGCACGAGGCAATCCGCCCGACAATGGTTAGTCTCACTCCCGAAAAGATACGCTCCTCGCTGACAAACGACCAGTATAAGCTCTACAAGCTGATTTGGGAGCGCTTTATGGCGAGCCAGATGCAGAACGCCGTTATGGATACAATGTCGGTTGATATAAGCGCGGCGGGCTGCCTGTTCAAGGCGAGCGGCTATTCCGTGCGCTTTGACGGCTTCACTAGGCTTTATGAGGAGAGCCGCGACGGCGACGATGAGCAGGGCGGCGCGCTTCCCGCAATAACCAACGGCGAGAAGCTGAAGGTTAAAGAGGTGCTCGGAAACCAGCACTTCACCCAGCCCCCCGCAAGATACAACGAAGCGTCGCTTATCAAGGCGCTCGAAGAAAACGGTATCGGCAGACCCTCGACCTATGCGCCGACAATTTCGACGATACTCGACAGGCATTACGTCGAGCGCGAAAGCGGCAATCAGATTAAGCCCACCGCATTGGGCGAGGTTATTACGGGGCTGCTTAAGGAGCATTTCAACAACATCGTTGACATTCGCTTTACCGCGAAGATGGAGAGCGACCTTGACGACATCGAAAAGGGAACGCGCAACTGGGTTGAAACAATGCGCAAGTTCTACAACGGCTTTGAAAAGACGCTCGAAAAGGCGGAGAGCGATATGGAGGGCAAGCGCGTAAAAGTGCCTGACGAGCCTACGGATATTCTCTGCGAGGAATGCGGAAAGCCGATGGTAATCAAAATCGGACCGTACGGAAAGTTCCTCGGCTGCTCCGGCTTCCCCGAGTGCAAGTTCACGAAAAAGATTGTCAACGAAACAAAGGGCAGCTGTCCGCGCTGCGGAAAGAAAATGCTTGCAAAGAAGTCAAAGAAGGGCAAGCCTTTCTACGGCTGCGAGGATTATCAGAACTGCAACTTTATGATTTGGGACGTTCCTGTCGAGGAAAAATGCCCCAACTGCGGCGCAAGCCTGTTCAAAAAGGCGGGCAAGCAGGGTAAAATCTACTGCGCAAGAGAGGGCTGCGGCTACGAGCGTCCCCTTGACGCGGCAAAGGATAAATCCAATGAAGGTTAAGGTTATCGGCGCGGGGCTTGCGGGCTGCGAGGCTGCTGTTCAGCTTGCGCGGCGCGGTTTTTCGGTTGAGCTTTACGAGATGAAGCCGCAGAAATATTCCCCCGCCCACAAATACAGCGGCTTTGCGGAGCTTGTCTGCTCAAACTCGCTCAAAGCGGCGCGGGTAGAGAGCGCCTGCGGTCTGCTGAAAGAAGAAATGCGGCGCTTCGGCTCGGTAATTTGCGCGGCGGCGGAGAAAACCGCGGTGCCCGCGGGCGGCGCGCTTGCGGTTAACCGAACGGAGTTTTCCGACGAGGTTACGCGCATTGTTACCTCCGAGCCGAATATCACAGTGATAAGCGGCGAGGTCACCGAGCTTCCGACGGAAAACGCGGTGATTTGCACCGGTCCGCTTACCTCCGACGCGCTTGCGGAGAAAATCCGCGAGGTGTGCGGCGAGGGGCTTAGCTTTTACGATGCGGCTGCGCCGATTGTCACGGCGGAGAGCATTGACTTTACAAAAGCGTTTTTTCAGACGCGCTATGACAAGGGCGACGCGGATTACATCAACTGCCCGATGGACAAGGAGCAGTACGAGCGCTTTTACGAGGAGCTTATTCACGCGGAAAGCGCGCCGCTGAAGGAGTTTGACCGCCCCGAGGAAAGCTTCGGACTGAAAGTATACGAAGGGTGTATGCCCGTCGAGGTGCTCGCAAAGCGGGGGATAGAAGCCGTGCGCTACGGCTGTATGAAGCCTGTCGGACTAACCGACCCGCACACGGGCAGGCGGCCCTATGCCGCCGTTCAGCTTCGCAAGGAAAACAGCGAGGGCACGATGTACAACCTCGTCGGGTTTCAGACAAACCTGAAGTTCGGCGAGCAGAAGCGGGTGTTTTCGCTTATTCCGGGGCTTGAAAACGCAGAGTTCGTGAGATACGGCGTAATGCACCGAAACACGTTTATAGACAGCCCGCGCCTTCTTAACGAGCATTTTATGCTCAAAGGCTCGAGGAACATATTTTTCGGCGGACAGATTACGGGCGTAGAGGGCTATGTCGAGAGCGCCGCAAGCGGAATTGCCGCAGGGCGGGCGCTTGCCGACATCCTTTCGGGAAAGCAGCCGCTGTCCCTGCCGCGAACGACTATGATGGGCGCGCTTGCGGCATACATCAGCGACCCGACGGTGGAGCGTTTTCAGCCGATGGGCAGCAATATGGGCATACTTCCCGCGCTTGAAACTCCGATACGCGGTAAGCAGGAAAAATACGCGGAATACGCGCGCAGAGCGCTTCGCGATTTGGACGAGCTTCTGAACAGCGGCAGCTAGCCGCGCTTGCGATATGAGAGGTTATTTATGAAAATTGTAATTGACGGCTTCGGCGGCGACAACGCTCCCGACGAGGTATTAAAGGGCGCGGCTCTTGCCGTAAAGGAGCTTGGGATTGACGTTGCGGTAACGGGCGACATCGACACTCTGAAAAGCCGTATGTCTGCGCTCGGTATTCCCGAAAAGGGGATAGAGCTTGTTCCCGCAGTGGGAGTAATCACCACCGACGACAACCCGCGCTCTATCATAAAGGAGAAGAACGGCACGTCTATGGGCGTTGCGTTCAATATGCTCGCTGCAGGAGAAGCCGACGCCGCAATCAGCGCGGGCAGCACCGCCGCAATCGTTCTAGGCGGCACGATGATTTGCAAGAGAATAAAGGGCGTAAAGCGTGCAGCGCTGGTTCCGCCGATGCCCGCAAAGGGCGGCGTTCGCTACTGCGTGCTTGACGGCGGCGCAAACATCGAGGTTCGCCCCGAGATGCTTCAGCAGTTCGCGATAATGGGAAGCTGCTTTATGCAGAAAACGATGGGCATAGAAAACCCGCGTGTTGGTCTGCTTAATATAGGCACGGAGGACGAAAAGGGCAGGGAGCTTGAGCACGAAGCGAAAAAGCTGCTCGAAAACACCCCTGTAAACTTCGTGGGCTATGTCGAGGCGCGCGATGTGCCGCTTGGCGCGGTTGACGTGCTGCTGACCGACGGCTTTACGGGAAACGTCTATCTTAAAGCCTGCGAGGGTATGGGCGCGCTTGTTAAGGACGCGCTGAAATCCACGTTTACCGCAAACCTGCTCACGAAAATCGGCTATCTTTGCGTAAAGAAAAAGTTCGGCGCGTTTATGGCGCAGATGGACTACAAGACAATCGGCGGCTCTCCGCTTCTCGGCACGGCAAAGGCAGTTTTCAAGGCGCACGGAAGCTCCGACGCAATAGCTTTTTTCGGCGCGTTCAGGCAGGCTAAGCTTTTCGTTGAGAACAACGCTATCGAGGAAATGACCGAGGCTCTTGCAAAGCTCGGCACAAAGGAATGTGACTAAAAATGGCAGATTTACACGAGCTTGAGGAAATAATCGGCTATACCTTTAACGACATTTCAAAGCTTGCCACGGCTTTGACCCATTCAAGCTACTCCGGCGGCAAGAACAACGGCAGCAACGAGCGCTATGAGTTTTTAGGCGACGCGGTGCTTCAGATTGTGGTGTCGCAGTATCTGTTTCAGAGTATGACGACCGAGCCGGAGGGCGGGCTGACAAAGCTGCGCGCTTCCATTGTCTGCGAAAACTCCTGCTATAACTTCGCGAAAAAAATCCGCCTCGGCGAGTTTATACGGCTCGGAAAGGGCGAGGAAATGACGGGCGGCAGGGACAGGCGCTCCATTCTCGCGGACGCGTTTGAGGCGCTTATTGCGGCGATTTCGCTTGACGGCGGAATGGAAAAGGCGCGGGAGTTTATTCTCGGCTTTGTTCCGTCGATAGAGGCGCTGAAGAGCGGAAAGGTAAGGCTCGGCGACTACAAGACGGTGCTTCAGGAGATAATCCAGCAGAACCCCGAGGAGCATATTTCCTACGAGGTTTCCGAGGAGGACGGCGATATGCACCGCAAGACGTTTTGCGCGAACGTAATGCTTAACGGACAGGCTATCGGCAGCGGACGCGGGCAGAGCAAAAAGGAAGCGGAGCAGGCAGCCGCAAAGGAAGCAATCCGCCTTATGGGATATGAAACAGACTAATCTCTCGATTTTCATTCCGCATATCGGCTGCCCGCACAGGTGTAGCTTCTGCGACCAGAAAAGCATTTCCGGCGCGCAGAAAGCGCCCGGCGGAGAGGAGGTCCGCGCGCTTCTCGACGAGCAGGCGCAAAGCCTTATTTCGCGCGGCATTTCGGCGGAAATCGCGTTTTTCGGCGGCAGCTTTACGGCAGTTCCGCGTCGGTATATGACGGAGCTTTTGCAGGCTGCGCACTATGGCTTGGATAAATACCCCTGTTATAACGGCATACGCTGCTCGACGCGTCCCGACTGTATTGACGCCGAGATAATCGCGCTGCTTCGCGAATACGGCGTTACGGCTGTGGAGCTTGGAGCGCAGTCGATGTGTGACGAGGTGCTTTTGGCAAACGAGCGCGGGCATACCGCAAGAGACGTCTGCCGCGCTTCGCAGATGATAAACGACAGCGGGCTTGAGCTTGGGCTTCAGATGATGACGGGGCTTTACAAGGACACTCCCGAGCGCTGTATCGACACGGCGGAAAAGTTTATCGCGCTTTCTCCGAAAACGGTTCGGATATACCCGACGGTTATTCTTGAGGGCACTCGTTTGGCGGAGCTTTACCGCAGCGGGGAGTATAAAAGCTTCGGCTTTGACGAAACGGTGGAGCTTTGCGCGCGGCTTCTGCGCAGGTTCGAGAGCGCGGGGATACGCGTTATCCGAATGGGGCTTCACGCATCCCCCGAGGTAGAGCGCGAAATGCTCGGCGGAGTTTATCACCCCGCATTCCGAGAGCTTTGCGAAAGCCGCCTGTTCTATGAGGATATGAAAGAAATGCTGCTCCCGAAGGAAAAGGGAGCGTACACAATATACACCGACAGCAGAAATATCAGCAAGGCTGTCGGGCAAAAGCGCTCGAATATCGAAAAGCTTTCTGCGCTCGGCTATTCCGTCACGGTAAAGCCGAGAAGCGGGGCATATATCGAGCTGAATTAAGCGCAAGCGAGGTTATTGATGTTTTTTAAGACACTTGAAATTCAGGGCTTTAAGTCCTTTGCGGACAAAACGGTGCTGAATTTTGACACGCAGACAACCGCCGTAGTCGGCTCAAACGGCAACGGCAAGAGCAATATCAGCGACGCCCTGCTCTGGGTTATGGGAGAACAGGGCGCAAAAACTCTGCGCGGCGAGAAGATGGAGGACGTCATCTTTCACGGAACGGTTGAGCGAAAGCCGATGGGCTTCGCAAGGGTTGCGCTGACGATTGACAACAAGGACAGAACGCTGAAGCTGGACGCGGACGAGGTGGTTATCTCCCGAAAGCTTTACCGCTCGGGCGAAAGCGAGTATATGATAAACGGACAGAAATGCCGCCTGAAGGACATTCAGGAGCTGCTTATGGGCACGGGACTCGGCAGGGACGGCTATTCCATCATCGGTCAGAACAGGGTCCGCGACATAGTAAACGCAAGACCCGTTCAGCGCCGCGAGTTCTTCGAGGAGGCGGCGGGCGTGTCGCTTTCGCTTCATCAGAAGCAGAGCGCCGAGAAAAATCTTGCCGCCGCCGAGGACAATATCACGCGCCTGCGCGATATACTTTCGGTGTATGAGGAGCGGCTTCCGACCCTGCAAAAGCAGAGCGAAAAGGCTATCCTCTTTACAGAGCTTCAGGCGCACCGAAAGGAGCTTGAGATTTCCGTAAGCGTTGCGAAGCTTTCCGAGCAGCGTGCGGCTATGGGAAAGCTTGCCGACGAGCTGCTCAGAAACCGCGCCGAGTGCGACAACTTCGAAAGCGACATCTCCCGCGCACAGGAGCAGATTGACGAGCTTTCAGACGAGAAGCTTTCCGCGAACGCTTCGCTGGAGCATTTGCGCCGCGGCAAGGAAGCGGCGAACGCCGAGATAGCGGCGCTACGCACAGAAATCGAGGTTGCCGAAAACGACCTTAAGCACAACGAAACCCGCCGCGCGGAGCTTTCCGAGCAGATTAAAACTGCGGAGCAGGGAAGCCGCGGCTTTGACGAGCAGATAGAGCAGCTTTCCGCTCTTATTGCACAGCACGAAGAAGCAGCCGCAGCGCTTGACGAGCAGCGCACCGCGGCGCAGCAGGAGCTTTCCTCCCTCTCCGAAAAGAGCGGAGAAGCGCAGCGCGAGTTCTCAGAGCTTGAAACGCAGCTTGCCGAGCTGTACAGGAAAAAGACCGCGGCGGCGATTGCCGTTTCGCAGGCAGAATACACCGAAAGCGAGGTCGAGGAGCAAAAGCGCGTGTTCCTGCTCGGGCTTTCCGACGGCGAAACAAAGCGCCGCGAATACACCGAGGAAAAGGAGCAGGCAGAAAAGCTGCTTTCCGAAAACGCCGAAAAGCTCGATACGCAGAAGAACCGTCTTGCGGGCTATGCGCGCATTTCCGAGGGCAAACGCCGCCGCCTTGACGAGGCAAAATCGGCGCTCGACAAGGTGAACGCACAGCTTATCGAAAAGCAGCAGCGCCACAAGGTGCTGTCCGACCTTGAGAAGAATATGGTGGGCTATTCCAACGCGGTAAAGGCGGTTATGACAGCTTCCGAGCAGAACCGCCTGCACGGAATACACGGCATTGTCGCGGACATCATATCCGTAGAGCAGCGCTATGTTCAGGCGATTGAAACCGTGCTTCAGGGCACTATGCAGAACATCATCGTTGATGACGGCGAAACCGCAACCCGCTGCATAAACTTCCTCAAAGAAACGGGCGCGGGCAGAGCAACCTTCTACCCGATAAACACAATGCGCGGCAGAGTGCTTTCCGAGCGCGGCGTTGAAAACGAGGACGGCGTAGAGGGCGTTGCGAGCGAGCTTATTCAGTGCGCGGATTTCTACAAGGAGATTGTAAGAAACCTGCTCGGCACGACGGTTGTCGTTGACGATATGTCAACCGCAAACCGCATTTCAAAGAAATACGGCTACAAGTTCCGCGTGGTAACTCTTGACGGACAGCTTATCAACGCGGGCGGCTCCTACACGGGCGGCTCGGCGGCAAACAGGAACAAAATGCTCTCGCAGAAGCAGGAAATCGAAGCGCTTTATGCGGAGATAACACAGCTGCGGCAGGCGGCTCGTGAAAAGAACGAGAGCTTTGAGCAGTACCGCGCGGAGATTGCAAAGGCGGATATCGAGCTTGAGGGAATGAACGACGAGATACGCGCGCTTGAAGCCGAGGAAATCCGCATCAGAGCGGATATCGCTAGACTTGACGGGCTTATCGAGCAGCTTTCGCAGCAGGGCGAAACCGCGCGGCTTACACTCGAGCGGTTTGACGCGCAGATAGCGCAGCAGCAAAGCATTATCGCGGAAAACAAGCAGACGGAGGAAGCAACCGCGGCGCTTATTTCGGAGCACGAGCAAAAGCGCGACAGCACCGGCAGCTCCCGCCGCGAGCTTGACGAAAAGCTGAAAATGCTTTCCGAGCAGATACAGAGTATCAGTATGGAGCGGCTCGCAGCGCTTAAGGACGCAGAAGCGCGCCGCACGGAAATAAAGAGCGTCGAGGAAAACCGCAGGATTGCGCTCGAAAACAGCAGCGAGTTTCGCGAGAAGCTTTTGCAGCTTGACAATTCTGACAGGGAAATCCGCGAGAAAATCGAGCGGCTTAAGCTTTCTGTCGAGGGCGGCAGCGAGCGCATTAACGAGAAGGACGACGAGATAAAGGCTCTGCTGAAGCTTGTCGAGGACTGCGAGCGTAAAATCTCCGAGGCGCACAGCGCGATTTCCGAGGCAAGCGGCCACAAGGAGAAGTTCTCCCGCGAGGTTGCAAGGCTGGAGGAGCGTCAGGCGAGTATGCAAAAGGACTACGACAGCATTGTCGATATGCTGTACAAAAGCTATGAGCTTACCGTGTCAGAAGCTACCGCGCAGGCAAAGCCGCCCGAAAACCTTATGGCTGCGGAAAACGAGCTTGACGACCTCAAAAAGCAGATTTCCGCGCTGGGAACGGTAAACACCGCCGCTATCGAGGAGTACCGCGAGATTTCCGCGGTGTACAAGGAGCAGTCGGAACAGCTTGCCGATGTCGAAGGCTCAAAGCGCGATTTGGAGCGGCTGATTGTTCAGCTTACCGCCGACATAAGAACGCGCTTCCTTGCAAGCTTCAACGAGATAAACGAGCATTTCAAGGAGATTTTCGTCGAGATTTTCGGCGAGGGCGCGCACGCAGAGCTTGAGCTTACCGACCCCGACGACGTGCTTAACTCCGGCATTGAGATAAGCGCCGCGCCTCCCGGAAAGGTTATAAAGAACCTGATTTCCCTGTCGGGCGGAGAGCAGACTATGGTAGCGATTACGATTTTCCTTGCGATACTAAGGCACCGCCCCTCTCCGTTCTGTATGATGGACGAGGTTGACGCGGCGCTTGACGACATAAACGTTGAGAAGTACATAAGCTACCTCAACAAGTTCTCGAGCCGCACTCAGCTTATGGTAATCACGCACCGCCGCGGAACAATTGAAGCGTGCAAGGTGCTTTACGGCGTGTTTATGCAGGAAAAGGGAGTTTCGCGCCTGCTCCGCCGCGAGCTCACCGACGACCTTGATGTAGAGCTGAGCTGACAATTACGGAGGTTTTATGGGACTATTTGATAGATTTAAGAAGAAAAAATCGGGCGACCCCGAGTTCGTTTCAGAGAAAACCGAAAGCGCGGAACAGGAAGCCCCCGCCGAAGCAGATTCTGAGCAGCCTGCCGAGCAGCCCGAGGAAGTTGAGGAGCAGAACGAGCATCCTGCCGAGCCTGACGAACAGCTTGCGGACACCGAGGAGCAGCTGCTTTTCGAACCCGCCGAGCAGGAGCCTGCCTTTGATGAAACCGACGTCGAGCAGCCCGACGACAGCGCGCAGGAGGAAGCGCCCGTAAAGGAGGGCTTCTTCACAAGGCTTAAGAACGGGCTGAAAAAGACGCGCGACGGCTTTGTCGGCAGGATAGAGCTGCTGATAAATTCGTTCACGAAAATCGACGAGGACTTTTTCGACGAGCTTGAGGAAACGCTTATCCTCTCGGATATCGGCGCGGAAACAAGTATGGACATCTGCGGAAAGCTTCGCGCCGAGGTAAAGCGCACGGGCGCAACCGACCCAGCCGAGATAAAGCAGCTGCTGCGCAATATCATCGCCGAAATGCTGACGGGCGAAAACGAGCTGAAGCTTGACACAACGCCCTCGGTGATTATGGTTATCGGCGTAAACGGCGCGGGAAAGACCACGACAATAGGAAAGCTTGCCGCAAACCTGAAGCAGAGCGGGAAAAAGGTTATCGTCGCGGCAGCGGACACGTTCAGAGCCGCTGCAATCGACCAACTGAACGTGTGGACCGACAGAGCGGGCGTTGACATCATAAAGCACGGCGAGGGCAGCGACCCTGCGGCGGTTGTGTTTGACGCAATCTCTGCGGCAAAAGCTAGGAAAGCCGACGTTGTGCTGTGCGACACCGCAGGACGGCTTCATAACAAGAAGAACCTGATGGAGGAACTTAAGAAGATTTCGCGCGTTGTTACCCGCGAACTTCCCGACGCGAGCGTCGAAACGCTGCTTGTCCTTGACGCAACAACGGGACAAAATGCAGTCAATCAGGCAAGACTTTTCAGCGAAAGTGCCGAAATTACGGGAATTGCTCTCACAAAGCTTGACGGCACGGCAAAAGGTGGTATAATAATACCTATAAAGAACGAGTTGGGTATACCCGTAAAGCTCGTGGGAGTCGGTGAGAAGATAAACGACCTTCAGCCGTTTGTGCCTGCGGATTACGTTAATGCCCTGTTTGAGTAACATATTATATGAAAGGAAAACATATGACACTTATCCACAAATCGGGCGAAGACAAGCCTGCCGCCCCTACGCCTGTCCGACAGCGCCTTATTATTGCCTCTAACAACGCGGGAAAGCTGCGCGAGTTCAAAAAGCTGCTTGAACCGTTCGGATTTGAGGTGCAATCAATGCGCGAGGCAGGCTTTACGGGAGAAATTGTCGAGGACGGAGAAACCTTTGAGGAAAACGCGCACATAAAGGCGCGCGCCATTTTCGAGCAGATGAAAGTGCCGACAATAGCCGATGACAGCGGACTTGTTATCGACTTCCTTAACGGCGCGCCGGGGGTTTATTCCGCGCGCTACGCGGGAGAGGGCGCTTCCGACGAGGAGCGCTGCCAAAAGGTGCTTGAAGAAATGCACGGAGTTCCGAGGGAGCTTCGCGAGGCGCGCTTCGTGTGCTCGATTTACTTCATTTACGACGAGGACGACGAGTATTCCGTCAACGGCACGGTAGAGGGCTACATAGGCGACGAGCCGCTTGGAAGCAACGGCTTCGGCTACGACCCGATTTTTATGCTCGACGATGACGAGAGTATGGCAACAATCGGCGAGGACGAGAAAAACAAGATTTCTCACCGCGCAAAGGCGTTTGAAAAGCTCGCCGAGATATTAAAGGAGAAATTTGCATAAATGCTTACAAGTAAACAAAGAGCGCACCTGCGTTCGATTGCGCAGAGCTATAACACGATTTTTTTCGTAGGAAAGCAGGGTATAAGCGACGAGCTTATAAAGCAGCTTGACGCAGCGCTGGAGGCGCGCGAGCTGATTAAAGCGGGCGTTCAGGAGAACTGCGACTATACCTCGCGCGAGGCTGCGGACGCGGTTGCAGAGCGGCTTAACGCAGATGTCGTTCAGGTTATCGGCAGGAAGTTTGTGCTCTGGCGCAGAAGCTCCGACCCGAAAAAGAGGGTGATTGAGCTTGATTAAGACAGGCATTTTCGGCGGCGCATTCAACCCCGTGCATAACGGACACGTCCGCCTTGCCGAGGAGGCGGTAAAGCAGCTAAAGCTTAAACGGCTGCTGATTATCCCGACCTACGATTCCCCGCACAAGGAAACCCGCCTTGCGGATTTTGACGCGCGTATGGAGATGTGCCGAAGGGCGTTTTCCCATATCGAGGGCGCGGAGATAAGCGACATCGAGCGCAGACTCGGCGGCACAAGCTACACGATAAACACCGTCCGCGAGCTGAAGCGGCAGTATCCCGGCGAGCAGTTTTACCTGCTTATCGGCGGCGATATGCTGTTTTATTTTGAGAAGTGGTTCAAGTATGAGTCGCTGCTTAACGAAACGAAGGTATGCGCGGTTGCGAGGGACAACGACAGCTTTGTCGATATGCTGGAGTACGCAAACGAGCTTGGCAAGGTAAAGGTGCTTCCCACAAAGGCGGTTGAGGTAAGCTCCACCGAGATACGCGAAAAGCTTGCCGCGGGGGAGAGCATAAGCTCTCTTGTGCCGGAAGCGGTTGCGGAATACATCGCAGAGGGCGGGCTGTATAAATAATCCCGCCGCGAAAATAATATTCGGAGTTGAAGAATTACGAGCAGATACAAGGAATTTGACGAATATGAGGAACTGATTAAAGAGCGCCTTTCAAAAAAGCGCTATACCCACAGCATAAACGTAGCGGAGGCTTGCTATAAGCTTGCGGAGCGCTATGGCGCGGACAAAAAGCGCTGCTATCTCGCGGGGCTTCTTCACGACGTTATGAAAGAGGACAAGCCCGAAAAGCAGCGCCTGTATACCGTTGAAAGCGGAATGGCGCCCGACCCCGCAGAGATAAGCACGCCCGCTTTGTGGCACGCTGTCGCGGGAGCGTATTATGTGCGCGAAAAGCTCGGGATAACCGACCGCGAGCTGCTTAGTGCAATTCGCTTTCACACAATCGGCTGCGCGAGAATGACGCTGCTCGAAAAAATCGTCTACCTCGGCGATATGATAAGCGACGAGCGAAGCTACAAGGACGTTGACAGATTTCGCAAAATCTGCTATGATGATATAGACAAGGCGATGTCCGTTGCGCTGATTTATCAGATAGAAAGCGTCTGCAAAAAGTGCGGAGAGCTGCCCGTGTACACCGTCGAGGCGTACAACTATTATATGAAATTTAACGTTAACAAGGAGAGCTTATGACTGACAGACAGGAAATGGAGATTGCCGTAAAGGCGCTTGATTCCAAAAAGGCACAAGATATCAAGGTGCTGAAGGTTGACGACCTTACTATCCTCGGAAACTACTTTGTAATCGCCTCTGCAACCAGCACTACGCAGGTAAAGGCGCTTGCAGACGAGGTTGAGTATCAGCTTGGTCTTGCGGGAGTAACCCCTAAAAGCATTCAGGGCGAGCAAAGCAGAAACTGGATAATCCTCGATTATGTCGATATTCTGGTTCACGTTTTCCTCGAGGAAACCCGCGATTTTTACAATCTCGAGCACGTCTGGGCTGACGGAAAGCCCGTCGATATCTCGGATTTGCTGAAATGAGCATAAAAATTTGGCATAAATTTTCAAAAAGCACTTGACAAAGGCAGCGGAAAGCTGTATAATATAAAATATACGTTTTGTATAACTACTTCTTGTAGATAACCTGTGCCCACGAGCAAAGGGAGGGAAATATAGATGGCAGAAATTCGTCTTGGCAAAAATGAATCTCTTGACACCGCTCTTAAGCGTTTCAAGCGTTCATGCGCAAGGGACGGCGTTCTTGCTGAAGTTCGTAAGAGAGAGCATTACGAAAAGCCTTCGGTAAAACGTAAGAAGAAGTCCGAAGCTGCTCGCAAGCGTAAGTTCTGATTTTACGAGCTTGATTGCTACTTAAAAATCAAACGGTTGAACCGGGCAGTCTCCTGCTCGGTTTAATTG
>SFHN01000232.1 GCA_004555635.1 [Eubacterium] saphenum | reverse complement strand
ATCCGCGCACTAGGGAACAGCCTTATCCTTGCGGTAAGCGCGGCGACAATCTGCGCGTTACTCGGCACGCTCATTGTCATTGCGATAAGAAAATCGGGAAAGAGGTTCGGAAAGCTCGTTGAGGCGATGGGTCTGCTCCCGGAAATGCTTCCGGGCATAGTTCTTGTTATCGGCATAATGTTTTTCTGGAACAGGATTTACAATATCCTGCCGCTTTACAATACTCTCGGAATAATGGTTGTTGCATATGTGGCGCTGTTTCTGCCGTACACGATACAGTATGTCACGTCCTCGTTCACGCAGATATCAAGCAGCCTTGAGGCTGCGGGGCAGGTGTTCGGCGGAAGCCCGCTGTACATTTTCCGACGGGTAACGCTGCCGTTGATAATGAAGGGCGTGCTGACGGGCTGGACGATGACGTTCATAATCGCCTTTCGTGAGCTGGTCACCGCAAGCCTTATCGCTCCGCCGAACACGCTTGTGGTGTCTACCTATATCGTGCGGGAATTTGAGCAGGGAAGCGTTTCTATCGGAATGGCGATGGCAGTGCTTTGCGTGCTGTTCACGACAACTGCACTGGTTATTCTGAACAGGTTTATCGACAGGCAAAAGGAGCGATGATATGACGCTGAAGATTGCGGGCGGCTGCGGCGAGCACGGGAGAAACTGCTTCTATGCTGACGCGGGCGGGATAAGCTTTCTGGTGGACTGCGGGATAATGGCGGGCTCTGACAACAAATTTCCGCGGCTTTCCCGCGAGGAAGTGCAAGGCTTGTCGTATGTGTTCCTGACACACTCGCACCTTGACCATACGGGCGCGGTTCCGTGGCTGTACAAAAACGGCTTTGGCGGGTGGATAATCTCTTCGTCATGCACGCTTGAACAGCTTCCGTTTCAGGTTAGAAAAGCGGTTCCGATTGAGCCTTGGTGCAAGAATAATATGGCAGACTTTGGCGGTATCAGCTTTGAATATGGCGGGGCGGGGCATTGCGAGGGGAGCATTTGGTATCATTTTTGCACGGCTGACGGCTCTGCGCTGTTTTCGGGCGATTATTCCGAGCATTCTGCGGTATATTCCTGCAACAAAATCCGCGGCAGAAGCGCGGATATCCCGGTGCTTGACTGCGCCTACGGCAGCGACGTAAGGGACTTCGGCGAATGCTGCGATGAAATTATCGATACGATACGCCTGCTGAAAAACCGATACGATACGCTGATTTTCCCCGTCCCGAAATACGGCAGGGGAATCGAGCTGCTGAAGCTGTTTAGAGAGCGGCTTCCCGAGTATATCTGCTGCGGTGACAAGCACTTTACGGAGCAGCTTCGCGGCGTTTTTGAGCGTCGGTACTGGTATAAGGAAACGGCTTTTTCCGTCTTTCCCTATGAAGCCGACCGCCACTGCGACATTCTGTTTCTGAGCGACCCGCAGCTTCGCTCGGACAAGGCGCGCGAAACTGCCGAAAGAATCATACAAAACGGCGGCTGCGGGGTGATGACGGGAACGGCAGAGCGCGGCTCTTTCAGCGAGAAGCTTATTCAGCTCGGCAGAATGCGGCTTTTGCGGTATCCCGTACATCAGAATATAAAGGAGTGCGAAGAGCTTGCGGCGAAAAACGATTTTCGCAAAGTAATTCCATATCATTCGGCGGAGTTTTCTTTTACCCAAAATATATAAAAACGCTCTTTTTGATTTTACATCATTGTCGTAAAATATCATTGTAACTGAAAGCTACAAGAAAAACAGCAAAGGAGAACACACCAATGACAAATGCAAAGAAAATTCTGGCTTCGCTCTGCGCTGCGGCGACGGTAATTACCGTCGGTACAGCAGGACTTGCAGCGTCCGCCGCAAACACCAAAACCGCACCCGCGGCAGCTTCCGCAGCGGGCTATGACGGAAAGCTCCCGAAGTACATCTTTATGTTTATCGGCGACGGAATGAGCTTCCCGCAGACGCAGATTACCGCAGACTACTACAACGCTCTGAAGGACACGAATGACAACGGGATACTTGAAGCGAAAGGGGTTCTTAACTTTATGAACTTCCCCGCAGTCGGCTGCGCAAACACCTACGACAGCAGCTCGTTCTGCCCCGACAGCGCTTCAACCGCGACCTCGCTTTCAACCGGTCATAAGACATACAGCGGCACGATAAATATGGACGAAACCTTTACAACCGAGTATGAAACCATCACTGAAAAGCTCAAAAATCAGCTCGGCTACAAAATCGGCGTTGTATCAACCGTAAACCTCAACCACGCAACCCCCGCCGCATACTATGCTCATCAGGCAAGCAGAAACAGCTACTACGAGATAGGCGTTGAGATGGTGGAGAGCGGGTTTGACTACTTCGCGGGCGGCGCGCTGAAGAAGCCCACCGGCAACAACAAGGATCAGACCAGCGTATATGACCTCGCGGAGCAGGCAGGCTATAACGTAATCACCACCTATGAGGACGCAGAAGCGCTCAAGCCCGAGGACGGAAAGTCCATTCTCATCGCAGAAAGACTCGCGGACAGCGACGCTATGTCTTACAGCAACGACTGCATAAAGGGCGAGTGGACACTCTCCGACTACGTTGCAAAGGGCATTGAAATGCTTGACAACGAAACCGGCTTCTTTATGATGGTAGAGGGCGGCAAGATTGACTGGGCGTGCCACGCAAACGATGCAAAGTCCACGATTTCCGATACCGCGGCGCTTTCCAACAGCAT
>SFHN01000231.1 GCA_004555635.1 [Eubacterium] saphenum | reverse complement strand
AGTATTTCAGGAGGTCATAATAAATGGCAAGCTTATCATTAAGAGGCATTTACAAGCGCTACCCCGGCGGCGTTGTTGCCGTATCTGACTTCACCATGAACATCAAGGACAAGGAGTTCATCGTACTCGTTGGTCCTTCCGGTTGTGGTAAGTCCACCACACTTCGTATGATTGCAGGTCTTGAGGAGATTTCCGAGGGGGAGCTGTTCATCGGCGACCGTATCGTAAACGACGTTGCTCCTAAGGACAGAGATATCGCGATGGTATTCCAGAACTATGCTCTGTATCCTCATATGACCGTATTCGATAACATGGCATTCGGCCTTAAGCTCCGCAAGGTTCCTAAGGACGAAATCAAGAAGCTCGTTGAAGAGGCTGCAAAGATTCTCGACATTGCTCACCTGCTCGACAGAAAGCCCAAGGCTCTTTCGGGTGGTCAGCGTCAGCGTGTTGCGCTCGGCCGTGCTATCGTTCGTGACCCTCAGGTATTCCTTCTCGACGAGCCGCTGTCCAACCTCGACGCGAAGCTCCGTGCGCAGATGAGAACCGAGCTTTCCAAGCTCCACAAGAAGCTGGGTACAACCTTTATCTACGTTACACATGACCAGACAGAGGCTATGACGATGGGTGACAGAATCGTTGTTATGAAGGATGGCTACATCCAGCAGATCGATTCTCCTATCAACCTCTATGAGAACCCTGTAAACAAGTTCGTTGCAGGCTTTATCGGTTCTCCTCAGATGAACTTCATCAACGCGAAGCTCCTCATGGTAGACGGCAAGTTCACCATCGAGTTCGGTTCCGAGGACACCAAGACCTCCCGCGGCAGAAAGTTCTATGTTGAGGTTCCCGCAGCTAAGGCAGACGAGGCTCTCAAGTACTATGTAGATAAGGAAGTTATCCTCGGCGTTCGTCCCGAGAATATCCACGACGAGGAGATGTTCCTCTCCAGCGCTAAGACCGGTATCATTGAGGCAAGCGTTGACGTAACCGAAATGCTCGGTGCAGAAACCTACCTCTACCTCACCTGCGAGGGCTTCCCGCTTACCGCTCGCGTATCTCCCAGATGCTCTGCTCGTCCTCAGGATGTTGTTAAGCTCGCTATCGATCCTAACAAGATTCACCTGTTCGACGCTGCTGACGAGCACTCTCTGCTTAACTGATAAGCTATATAACGCAAGTTGCGGCACGGCTGAAATATGCCGTGCCGATTTTCGTATATGAAGAGGGGGCGGTTTTATGAAAAGAGAACTCGGTATTGGAAAGTGCGGGCTTGCCTGCTGCCTTTGCAGCGAAAACAACACCTGCGGCGGCTGTCATTCGGAAAGCTGCCACGACGCGCAGTGGTGCGAAAACAAAAAATGCTCCGAGGCGCGGGGCGTGGATTATTGCTTTCAGTGTAAAGAGGACTGCAAATTAGGGCAGCTTGCTAAGGTAAAGCCGTATGGCTTTTCGCTTTTTGCAATGCGTTATGGCGTTGAAACGTTGCTTGACTGCCTCGAACGAAACGAGAAGAACGGCATAGTCTACCACCGCGACGGAATACTCGGCGACTACGACAGCTTTGCCGATGTGGAAAAGCTGATTGAGTTTATAAAAACGGGAAAACGTTAGCCCGAAAAAGTGAAAGGAACTGTCACGAAATGAACGAGAAAATTGAACAGCTTGTTGCAAACATAGAGAAGGTTATCCTCGGCAAGCGCGATGCAATTGTGAAGGTCGTCTGCGCTATGCTTGCGGGCGGACACGTGCTGATTGAGGATGTCCCCGGCGTCGGTAAAACGCTGCTTGCAGAAACGCTTGCGCGCTCGGTTTCGGGTTCGTTCGGGCGTATTCAGTTCACCCCTGACCTTATGCCGTCAGACGTTATCGGCTACACGATGCTCGATCCGCGCACGGGCGAGGGAAGCTACCGTCCCGGCGCCGCGATGTGCAACTTCCTGCTCGCCGACGAGATAAACCGAACCTCCCCGAAAGTGCAGTCCGCGCTTCTTGAGGCAATGGAGGAGCTTCAGATATCGGTTGACGGAAAGACGTACAAGCTGCCCGTGCCGTTTATGACGCTTGCAACGCAGAACCCGATTGAAACCTACGGAACATATCACCTGCCGGAGGCGCAGCTTGACCGCTTTCTGATGAAGCTGTCGATAGGCTATCCCGACCGCGCGGCGGAGCTTGCTATGCTCGAAAAAATGCCGCAGAACATTAACGTGGCCGCGGTGATGACGCTCGAGGAGCTTTGCACGCTTCGTAACGCGGCGGCGAGGGTATCGGTATCCGAGCAGGTTAAGGCGTATATTCTGATGATAACCTCCGCGACAAGAAACCGCCCCGCGATAAAGCTCGGCGCTTCGCCGCGAGGGTCAATTGCGCTGTATCGTGCAGCACAGGCTATGGCGCTGATAAACAACCGCGCTTTTGCTACTCCTGATGATGTAAAGTCGGTCGCGTCCGCAGTCTTGTCCCACCGCATAATCACCGCGTCGGGGCAGAACGCTGTGCCCGAGGCGCTTGTAGAGCAGATTATCGCGGAAACACCGGTGCCGGTATAAAATAATCGTACAGTTTTCATCTGCACGGAATCAGCTTTTTCAAAAATTTTTTTCACGAAGCAATTTGGTTTTCGCTTCCTTTTGACACAAAAGAACACATTATGCACCTCGCAGCGTAAGCGCAGTAAACGCGTTCAAAAGCGCTAAAGGGGTTTTGGGGAAAACAAG
>SFHN01000011.1 GCA_004555635.1 [Eubacterium] saphenum | reverse complement strand
AGTTTTGTTTTTATGAAAAAACTTTTTTGCAGGGGAATTTTGGCTGTCGGTAAAGCAATTCCCCCGACCGAAAGCCGAGGGAATATGCCGCTGTCTTAGGCTTCAATCCGCCTTGCTGCCGACAATGTGAACGTCTAGCTGATTGAACGGGATTTCTATGCCGTTTGCGATAAACGCCGCGCGCACCTGCTCGATAGTGTCAAAGTAGACGTCCCAGTAGTCCTCCGCCTTGCACCACGGACGTGTCGCAAGCACAATAGCGCTCTCGCCGTGCTCCAGCATTCGCACAGCGGGGGCAGGCTCGTCCAGCACCTTAGGGTTAGCCTTAAGCAGCCCGAGAATGATTTCCTGCGCCTTCGCAAAGTCCTGCTTGTACGATATGGAGAACGTTAGGTCAACGCGGCGCGTGCCGTTTGAGGTGTTGTTCGTTACGGTGGCGTTTACCGCCTGACCGTTGGGAATGAAAATCGCCTGATTTGTCGCGGAGTCAAGGCGCGTGTGCAGTATCGAAATCTGGCTTACAACACCCTCTACGCCTGCGACAATGATGTAATCCCCGACCTTGAACGGCTTCGTAATCATCAGCAGGAAGCCGCCCGCAACGTTGGACAGCGAGTTTTGAAGCGCAAGACCGATTGCAACGCCCGCAGTACCGATAACGGTGACGATTGAGGTTGACGGAATGCCAAGAATGGTCAGCACGATTGTAATCAGCAGCACATACAGCACGATTTTTACAACCTGCTTTACAAAGCGGGTTACGGTTTCGTCTATGCTGTTGTGCTTGCTTTTTTGCAGCCGGTCAAGCCCCTTTGACACAAACATCAGGCACAGCTTGGTCACAAGCATACCGACAATAAGCACGACAATCGCGAAAAGTATCGTGGGGATAGCGGCAACAATGCCGTTCCACAGGTTTTCGAAGAATTTGCCAAGCTCGGAAATCGCTTCAACCGGCTGTATAGCAGGCGCCTGCCTCGCTTCCGAAAGGAAAAGAGTGTTTGCCATTATACGTTAAATTCCTTTCTGAGAGCCACTTCCGCCGCTTCGCCGTCGCTTTCTCTTATCAGCAGAGAAATCTCGTCAACTCCCGTTGTAATCTGAAGAATCATCGCGTCGATACGGTTCATTATTCCGACAACGTTCGCCGCAAAGCCGACGTGCTGCTCCATTTCCGGTCCTTTAAGCACGATTTTTCTGTTGCAGCTGTTTATCATAGGCGCGGTGCCTGTCTTTTCTTTGAGGCTCTTTACAATCGCGAGAAGCTTCGGCATATCCTCGTCGTCAACGGTGAACCCAAAGCTGAAAATCTCTGACGTAGGCGCGGTCATAGAAATCATATCGACGTTTATTCCCGCCGCCGCAACCGCTCCGAGCGCGTCCTCCATAACCGTTTTGTTAAGCGGAACATTGTTGAAGGAAACCGATGAAACGTTCTCTGTAACCTTGATGTTCATATTACTTTACCTCCCTGATAAGGTCGTTCATAGTGTACATACCTGCGGGCTTGCCCTTGATGAACACAGCCGCGTTCACCGAGCCAACCGCGAAAACCTCTTTGCTCTGTGCGGAATGCGACAGCGTGATTACCTCGTCGCGGCCCGCGAAAATAACGTCGTGCTCGCCGACAATCGTGCCGCCGCGAATCGCGTGCATTCCGATTTCGTCCTTTGCGCGGGGCTGGCGGACGCTGTGGCGGTCGTAAACGAAGTGGTACGCGTTGTCAAGCTCCTCGTTAATCGCCTCCGCAATCATTATTGCGGTGCCCGAGGGCGCGTCTTTTTTCAGGTTGTGGTGCTTCTCAACGATTTCGATGTCAAACTGACCGCCGAGAATCTGCGCCGCTTTTTTCGCAAGCTCCACAAGCAGGTTTATGCCGAGCGACATATTGAACGTGAAGAAAATCGGCACCTGCGCAGATGCTGCGGTGATTTCTGCGCGCTCCTCGTCGGAGTAGCCCGTTGTCGCAAGCACAAGCGGAACGCTGTTCATCTTGCCGTAGGACAGCAAATCCGGCAGCGCCGACGGGTGCGAAAAGTCGATGATTACATCGGGCTTTTCCTTAAGCTCAAAAACGCTTCTGTAAATCGGAAAGCCGTCATACTGCTCCCCGACAAGGTCAATTCCCGCGCAAACCTCGCAGTCGCTGCGCGAATCGATAATGCTTGCGATAACGCGGCCCATCTTGCCGCAGGCGCCTGTTATAGCTATCCGTGTCATTTTATTTCTCCCTATGATAAATCCGTCGGAAAAGCGCTTTGCAATCCCGACGGATAAGTATTACTTAACCGCGCCGACAAGACCGAGCGGCTGCATAACAGCTGCAAGCTTCTGCTTGTTTTCCTCGGTCATAGAGCACAGCGGCAGGCGGCACTCGCCCGCGTTCCAGCCCATAATGTTCATCGCTTCCTTGACGGGAATCGGGTTAACGTCCATAAACAGCGCGTTTTCGAATGCGAGGATACGCTTTTGAATTTCGAGCGCCTCGGCGGTTTTGCCCGCCATATAGAGCATAACCTCGTCGTGCTTTTCCTGCGGAAGAAGGTTTGAGGTTACGGAGATAACGCCCTTACCGCCGAGCGAAAGCACGGGGAACACCTGGTCGTCGTTGCCCGAGTAGATGTCAAGGTCGGTGTATGCTGCGATTTTTGCGCAGAGCGTCATATCCCCGCTCGCTTCCTTTGTCGCAACGATGTTGGGGTGCTTTGCCACCTCGCAGTAGCAGTCGATTGAAATGCCGACTCCCGTTCTTGACGGAACGTTGTACAGGATAATCGGCAGATTAACGCTGTCCGCAATCGCCAAAAAGTGCTTTGCCAGACCGCGCTGCGAAGTTTTGTTGTAGTAGGGGGTAACCTGAAGCAGCGCGTCGGCTCCCGCTTCCTGCGCCCGCTTGGAAAGCCTTATCGCGTGGACGGTGTCGTTGCTTCCCGTGCCTGCGATAACGGGTATTCTCTTCGCGATTTTTTCCACCGCAAAGCGAATGCACTCTATGTGCTCGTCATCGGGCATTGTGGAGGCCTCGCCTGTCGTGCCGCATACGACAACAGCGTCCGCGCCGTGCTCAACCTGATAATCGAGCACTCTTGCGAATTCGCCGAAGTTAATGCTTCCGTCGGCGTTCATCGGGGTGATAACCGCGGTGCCTACACCCGTAAAAACAGTATTGCTCATCAAATAACTCCTTTCACCTTAAAACAGGGGGAAAGACTGTGGGAATTTTTCTTAGTCCAGCAGACCCTTTGCCGCATAAAGCTCTGCCATTTCAACTGCACCGCCCGCAGCGCCGCGAAGCGTGTTGTGGGACAGGCATACGAACTTGTAGTCGTACTGTGTATCCTCGCGCAGACGGCCGATGGATACTGCCATACCGCCCTCGAGGTTTCTGTCGAGAGCAGCCTGAGGTCTGTTCTCCTCCTCGAAGTAGTGGAGGAACTGCTTGGGCGCGGAGGGAAGCTGCATTTCCTGCGGCTCTGCCTTGTACTCCGCCCAGATTTTCTTGATTTCCTCGATAGTGGGCTTGTTCTCAAATCTTACGAAAACGGCTGCGGTGTGACCGTTGGAAACGGGAACGCGCAGGCACTGCGTCGTAATGGACGGGGAGGTGCACTTTACGATTTCGCCGTTCTCGATGTGACCCCAAACCTTCAGAGGCTCCTGCTCGCTCTTTTCCTCCTCGCCGCCGATGAACGGGATAAGGTTATCCACCATCTCGGGCCAGGTTTCAAAGGTCTTGCCCGCGCCGGAAATTGCCTGATAGGTGCAGGCGAGAATTTCGGTTATGCCGAACTTTCTCAGAGGGGAGAGCGCGGGAACGTAGCTCTGGATAGAGCAGTTGCTCTTTACGGAGATAAAGCCGCGCTTTGTGCCGAGGCGCTTCTTCTGCGCTTCGATGATATCGGTGTGGTCTGCGTTTACCTCGGGGATAATCATCGGAACATCGGGAGTAAAGCGGTGCGCGGAGTTGTTTGACATAACGGGGCATTCTGCCTTTGCGTACTTCTCCTCGAGCGCCTTTATCTCGTCCTTCTTCATATCAACCGCGCAGAAAACGAAGTCAACCTTAGACGCGATTTCCTCAACGTCCGCGGAAGCGTCGTTTACAATGATGTTCTCCATGCTCTTGGGCATAGGGGTGTCCATAAACCATCTGTCGCCGACAGCCTCTTTGTAGGTCTTGCCTGCGGAGCGGGGAGAAGCCGCGAGAGCGACTACATGGAACCACGGGTGGTTTTCGAGCAGGGTTGCGAAGCGCTGGCCAACCATACCCGTAGCGCCGATAATGCCGACATTAAACTGCTTTTTCATAATGTTGTTCACCTTTCAGAATATATTTTTTACAGCAAAAAAACCGATGAGTTTCATCGGCTTTAACGTACATGGAATCTGTCGTATTACGATAGCCCTCCATCACTTAAAAAGTCGATGACAATTATACACCTGTTCGGCGCATAACCAGATATGCACACAACGGAATGTGCATTCTTCGGCGGTATGCCTTTCACGCCCGACCTCCGAAAGCCGTTTTATGAGCGCTACTATTCAGTCCCGCACCTCTATCCGTTATTCTGCGGTCAGAACCGCTTCTGACTGCGCTTGTTTTATTTTATCATATCTATATAGTTTTGTCAATGCGTTTCTTATGCACTCGTTTGAGAAATATTACAGAAAACAGGCGCGGATTTTGTTGAAATTGTTGATAAACACAGTTGAAAACCGCCGCGGTTTGTGGTACAATAAGAGCGTATAAAATAATATGTAATGAAAGGCTGCCCATATGCTGAAAAGTGATTTTTACTACGATTTGCCGCAGGAGCTTATCGCGCAGACGCCCGTAGAGCCGCGCGACAGCTCGCGGCTGATGAAGATTGACCGCGAAACGGGCGCGGTTATGCACGACCGCTTCTATAATATATGCGACTATCTGCGCGAGGGTGACCTGCTGGTGATGAACGACAGCAAGGTTTTCCCCGCGAGAATATACGGCGACCGCCGCGACACGGGAACGCACTGCGAGTTTCTGCTGCTGAAGCGCGAGAGCCTGACCGATTGGGAAACGCTCGTCCGCCCCGGAAAGAGCCTTAAGCCCGGCGTTGTGGTGGATTTCCCCGAAAATTTAAGCGCCGAGGTGCTGGAAATTCTCGACGGCGGAAACAGGCGCGTCCGCTTTACGTTTGAGGGCGATTTCTTCGATATCCTCGACCGCATAGGTCAAATGCCGCTGCCGCCGTACATCACCGAAAAGCTGCGCGACAACGACCGCTACAACACCATCTACTGCCGCGAAACAGGCTCTGCGGCGGCGCCGACGGCGGGGCTTCACTTTACGGAAAACGTGTTTGCGAAGCTAAGGGAAAAGGGCGTTGACACCGCATACGTCACGCTTCACGTCGGGCTGGGGACATTCCGCCCCGTAAAGGAGGACAACATTCTCGACCATAAGATGCACGTCGAGCATTTCTCTATCCCTACGGAAACCGCCGAGAAAATTAAGCGCACAAAGGCGCGCGGCGGCAGGGTTATTGCCGTCGGAACGACCTCCTGCCGCACGCTTGAAAGCGCCGCGCAGCTTGACCCGAACGGCGAGGTAAAGCCGCTTACAAGCGACACGGGAATTTTCATCTATCCCGGCTATGAGTTCAAGTGCATAGACGGGCTTATCACCAACTTCCACCTGCCCGAAAGCACGCTGATAATGCTTGTAAGCGCGTTTCTCGGCAGGGAGAAAACGCTCGCCGCATATCACACCGCAATAGAGGAGCGCTATCGCTTTTTCTCGTTCGGCGACAGTATGATTATTGTATAATCCGAATAAAAGAGGGCGACAATGAGAAGGAGTAAAATCGGAAGAATTGTCCGCAATATTATTTCAGCGGTTTTGTTCGTCTGGGTTGCTGTTTTTATCGCGGACAACGCCTGCGTTATGACAAACAAGCCACCGATTTTCTGCGTGCAGACCGAAGCGGGACATTACGTTGGCGCGGGCTATTCCTTTGACATTTACAGGCACCCGATAACGGGAGAAACCGAGCAGGCAAGCTACCTTTTCGGCTTTACTCTTTACGACACATTCACAAACAAGGTTTTACCCCTGAAAGGAAGCGCATTATCTTGATTATAGACGCACACGCACACATTTTCCCCGAGAAAATTGCCGAAAAGGCAGCCGCAGGGATAAGCGGGTTTTACGACAATATGCCCGTTGCGTATAACGGTATGCTGAAAACGCTGCTTGCCGAGGGCGAGGCGGCGGGAGTTTCGCGGTTTGTCGTGCAGTCTGTGGCGACAGTCCCCGAGCAGGTGCCAAGCATAAACAGCTTTATCGCGGCGAGCGTTTGCGCCTACCCCGACAAGCTGATAGGCTTCGGCGCGCTTCACCCCGATTACCCCGATATCGCGGGCGAAACCGAGCGCATTATCTCTCTTGGGCTAAAGGGGATAAAGCTGCACAGCGACTTTCAGCGCTTCAATATCGACGACGAGCGCGCCTTCCCGATTTACGAGGCGGCAGAGGGCAGGCTTCCGATACTTTTTCACGTCGGCGACCCGCGCTACGATTACTCCTCTCCGAAGCGGCTTTTTAACGTCGTTAAGCGCTTCCCGAAGCTTACGGTAATCGGCGCTCACCTCTGCGGCTGGACAAAATGGGACGAGGCGGAGGAGCTTTTCGCGCACAGCGGGGTATATGCCGACTGCTCAAGCTCGCTTTATGCGCTTTCGCCCGAGCGCGCCGCGCAGATTATCCGCAGCATAGGCACAAAGCGCGTTATGTGGGGCACGGACTACCCGATGTGGCGCGCGGACGAGGAGCTTCGCCGCTTTGACGCGCTGCCGCTTACCGGCGAGGAGCGGGAGGATATCCTGTACAGGAACGTACTGCGCCTTATCGGAGAAACAGAGGAATAAAAACCGCCCCCGCGCTCTTTTTTGAGCGTTCGGGGGTTGATTTTTTGTCGGATTTGTGATACAATATTAGATATATTGCATATGACGGAGGTGCGTTATTTTGAGGCTTATCAGCATTGGCTTCGGCAACACGGTAAACGCCGACAGAATTGTCGCCGTGGTCAGTCCCGAGGCGGCTCCCGTAAAGAGAATTGTGCAGCTTGCAAAGGACGACGGCAGCGCCGTTGACGCTACCTGCGGAAGAAAAACCCGCTCTGTTATCATCTGCGACAGCGGGCACGTTGTGCTCTCCGCTTTGCAGCCCGATACTATTGCGGGAAAGACAGCGGAGGATATTGACGATGAATAAGGGATTGCTTTTTGTGGTATCCGCGCCTGCGGGCTGCGGAAAGGACACCATTCTCGAGCAGCTTTTCAAAAAGACGGACACCGTGGGGTATTCCGTTTCGGCAACAACCCGCGCCCCGCGCGAGGGCGAGGTTGACGGGGTTCACTACCATTTCCGCACCCGCGACGAGTTTGAGCGTATGATAAAGGGCGGCGAGGTGCTGGAATACACCGAATACTGCGGCAACTACTACGGCACGCCGCGAAAGGGCGTTGAGGATTTGCTTGCCGAGGGCAAGGACGTTATCCTCAAAATCGAGGTAGAGGGCGCGATGAACATAAAGCGCATTTTCCCCGAGTGCTGCCTTGTTTTCATACTCCCGCCGTCGCTCGCCGAGCTTGAGCGCAGGCTTCGCAATCGCGGAACCGAAACCGAGGACAAGATTATCCTTCGGACAAAGCAGGCGAAAAGCGAGCTTGAATTTGCGAAAAACTACGACTATTACATAGTAAACGGCGAGCTTGAAAAGGCGGTTGACGACCTGCTCGCGGTAATCCGCGCGGAAAAACTCCGCGCAGCGAGAAACGCGGAGCTTCTGCGTTCGATAAAGGGTGATTAAATGATGCACGAGCGGCTGTGCGCGGACATCGCCGTTGAGGGAACGCTCTACGGCTTCGATATGCTTTTCAGCTATGAAATCCCCGACAGCCTGCGCGAAGCGGTTGTGCCGGGGGTGCGGGTTGTAGTGCCGTTCGGCAGGGGCAACAAGAAGCGCATAGGGCTTGTTTTCGCGGTGAGAGCCGCCGAGCCGTCGCAGCGCCTGAAGCCTGTCCGCTCCGCTGCAGACGAAGCGCCGGTTATAAACGAGGAGCTGCTGCGCCTGTGCAGATGGATACGCGACAACACGTTCTGCACCTACTTTGACGCGTTCCGCGCAATTCTCCCGCCGGGGCTTGGCTATTCGCTGAAAACACATTACAGCCTGTCAGCCGCGTTTTCGGGCGAGCTTGACGAAAACGAGCGGCGGGTGCTGGACATTCTCGGCGCGGCGGGCGACCGCTTTGAGCTTGAAAGCGCTATTGCCGCGGAAAACGCGCGCGACGGCGGGCGGTGCGTAAAAGCGCTGCTCGAAAAGGGCGCGCTTATCGAGGACAGCGTGCTGAAGCGGCGCGTAGGCGACGAGGCTGTGCAGATGGTTAAGCTGTCTGATAATCCCGCCGAGGGGATAAAGCTGACGCCGAAGCAGCGCGCGGTAGTGAACTTTGTCGAGGGCAGCGAAAGCGCCTCCGTGAGAGAGGTGTGCTATGCCTGCACGGTAACTCCCGCAGTCGTAAAGCGGCTTTGCGAGAAGGACATACTTGAGCAGTACGAAAACGTGGTTTTCCGCACCGAGCCTTCGGAGGACGCTGTCGAAAGCCCCTCGGACATCATCTTTTCAAAGAAGCAGCAGGAGGTTTTCGACGGGCTGCTTGCGCTTATGAACGAAAGCGCGCCGAAATGCGCTCTGCTGCGCGGAGTAACGGGCAGCGGAAAGACCTCGGTTTTCATAAAGCTGATTGAGCGGGCGCTGTCGCAGGGCAAAAGCGCAATAATGCTTGTTCCCGAGATATCCCTGACCCCGCAGATGGTGGGAAAGTTCCGCCGCCTGTTCGGGGGTGAGGTTGCGATAATGCACTCGGGGCTGTCGCTCGGAGAGCGCGCCGACGAATACCGCCGCATAAAAGAGGGCAAAGCGCGCATTGTAATCGGCACAAGAAGCGCCGTGTTCGCCCCCGTGAGCAATCTGGGCATTGTCGTCATTGACGAGGAGGGCGAAGGCTCCTACAAATCCGAGAGCGCGCCGCGCTATCACGCGCGGGATATCGCAAAGCAGCGCTGCTTCGCGCACAACGCGCTTTTGCTTCTCGCGAGCGCAACGCCGTCGCTGGAAAGCTGCTACTTTGCAAAGACGGGAAGGTACAGCCTTTTCGAGCTTGACGAGCGCTACAACAACGCGGGGCTGCCCGATGTGTATATGGTGGATATGCGCGAGGAGGCGGCGCAGGGAAACAGCTCCGTGTTCAGCGCGCCGCTTATAAACGAGCTTGAGGCAAACCTCGAGCGCGGCGAGCAGTCAATCCTGCTGCTTAACCGCAGGGGATATCACACAAGCGTTCGCTGCGCGTCCTGCGGTGCGCCGATAAGCTGCCCGAATTGCTCACTGCCGCTGACCTATCACAAGGTAAACGGCAGCGTAATCTGCCACTACTGCGGCTATATCAGGCGAATGGACAGCGTATGCGCAAAATGCGGCAGCAGATTCTTCGCGATGAAAGGCACCGGCACGCAGCGCATTGAGGACGAGATTTCCGAGCGTTTTCCGTCCGCGAGAATACTGCGTATGGACGCCGACACGACCTCGACCAAAAACGCGTTCGAACGCAGGTTCGGGGAGTTTGCCGAGGGAAAATACGACATCATCGTCGGCACGCAGATGATAGCGAAGGGGTTGGATTTCCCGAACGTGACGCTTGTCGGAGTGCTTAAAACCGACAACTCGCTTTATGCGGGAGATTTTCGCGCATATGAGCGGACGTTCTCGCTGATAACGCAGGTTGTCGGGCGCTCGGGGCGCGGAGGAAAGCGCGGCAGAGCGCTTATACAGACCTTTTCTCCCGAGCATTACGTCCTGAATTTAGCGGCGAAGCAGGACTACCCGAGCTTTTTTGACGAGGAAATAAAGCTGCGGGAAACAATGCTGCTTCCGCCGTTCTGCGACGTGATTTCAGTGGGCTTTTCCTCGCTTTCGGAAAAAACCTGCGAAACTGCGGCGCGTGCGTTTGCGGCAATGCTGCGCGAAAACCACAAGGCAGACTGCGCGGATATCCCGCTGCAAATTTTAGGTCCCGCGCCGAATTCCGTCGGCAGGCTTAACGGCAGGTTCCGCTTTCGCCTTATGGTGAAATGCCGAAACAGCAGCCCGCTTCGGCGGCTGATGGAAAAGACATTGCGCGAGGCATATTCAGACCAACGCTTTGCAAACGTAAGCTTCTATGCCGATATGAACGGCAGTATGGACTAATTGATAATAAAACCTTTAGCGAAAGGATAAACTATAATGGCATTAAGACAAATTGTAAAAATCGGCGACGATGTTCTGCGCAAGAAAAGCCGTCCGATAACCGACTTTAACCAAAAGCTTCACACGCTTCTCGACGATATGAAGGAAACCCTTGCGAAAGCGGAGGGCGCGGGGCTTGCCGCGCCGCAGGTGGGAATGCTGCGCCGCGTTGTCGTAATCGACGTAAGGGATAACCACGGCGTAATCGAGCTGGTAAACCCCGAAATCGTGTCCGCAGAGGGCGTTCAGTGCGGCACGGAGGGCTGCCTGTCGCTGCCGGGAGAGTTTCGCGATATAGAGCGCCCCGCGCGCGTCACCGTAAAGGCGCAGGACAGGTACGGCAAGGAGTTTACGATAACAGGCGAGGGAATGCTTGCCCGCGCGTTCTGCCACGAGATTGACCATCTCGACGGAGTGCTGTTTATCGACAGAATAAAGAAGCCCGACTAAGGAGAAGAAAAATGGCTGTAAGAGAAATTCTGCTTTTCGGAAACGAAACGCTAAGACAGCGCAGCGAGGAAGTCACCGAGTTTAACGAGGAGCTTTGGACGCTGCTTGACGATATGTACGACACTATGACCGAGGCAAACGGCATAGGGCTTGCCGCGCCGCAGATAGGCGTGCTGAAGCGCGTTGTTGTTATCGACGTTGACGACGACAACGGCATAATCGAGCTTGTAAACCCCGTAATAACGCTTATGCGCGGAAAGCAGTTCGAGGACGAGGGCTGCCTTAGCTGCCCCGGCAAAAGCGGCGTTGTAAAGCGTCCTATGAAGGTTAAGGTAAAGGCAAAGAACCGCTACGGCAGACCCGTTGAGTACACGGGCAGGGAGCTGCTTGCGCGCGCTTTCTGCCACGAAATTGACCACCTTAACGGCATACTCTACGCGGACAAGGTTATCGAGTGGACTCAGGATACACAGGAGGAAACGGAAGAATGAAGCTTGTTTTTATGGGAACTCCCGTGTTCTCGCTCGCCTGCCTTGAAGCGCTGATTGAAGCGGGGCACGAGGTTGCCGCCGTGTTTACGCAGCAGGACAAGCCGCGAAACCGCGGAAAGCAGGTGCAGATGACCCCCGTGAAGGAGTGCGCACTGAAGCACGGCATTGCGGTTTATCAGCCCGCTTCGCTTCGAAAGGGCGAGGACGCGGAGAAATCGCTGGAAGCCCTGCGCGAAATAAACCCCGACTGCATTGTCGTCGTGGCATACGGGCAGATTTTGCCGACAGAGATACTTGATTTGCCGAAATACGGCTGCATAAACGTTCACGCTTCTCTTCTTCCGCGCTGGCGCGGGGCTGCGCCGATTCAGCGGTGCATTGAGGCGGGCGATACCGTGTCGGGCGTAACGACAATGTATATGGCGCAGGGGCTTGACACGGGCGATATGATAATGAAAGCCGAAACCGAGATTTCTCCCGAAATGACGGGCAGCGAGCTTCACGACGCGCTCTCCGCGCAGGGGGCGGCGCTTATCGTAAAGACGCTTGAAGCGCTCGAAACCGGCACGGCAGTGCGTGAGCCGCAGACGGGCGACACCTGCTACGCTTCGATGATAAGCAAGGAGGAGCTTCTGATTGACTTTTCGAAGCCCGCAAAGCAGGTGTACGACTTTATCCGCGCGATGTCGTCGTCGCCCTGCGCATACACCCTGCTGGAGGGAAAGCGGCTTAAGGTTTTCGCGGCTGAATTAGGCGGCGATACAAACGCGCCCGCAGGCACGGTCTGCGACGAGCAGCGGTTTGCGGTAGCCTGCGGCGACGGGCAGGCGCTTGAGCTTCTCGAGATACAGCCCGAGGGCGGAAAGCGTATGGACACCGCCGCATATCTTCGCGGAAAAAAGCTTGCCGCCGGCACAAAGCTGGGATAGTTTACGGTACAGATATACACAAAAGGAGTGTGGCTTATGAATACAATGCTTCTTGCAATCGCGGCAAGGCGCGCGGAGCTTTTCGGCGGCGGGTATATGACAACCTACTTGCTTTGCATTGCCGCAATGATTTTAGCGATGATAGCTTCCGCGGGCGTAAAGCTTACGTTCAAAAAGTACGCGGGAACCTCGAATATACGCGGGATAACCGCCGCCGAAGCTGCACGGGAAATCCTTGACGCAAACGGGCTGACCTTTGTAACGATAATGCACGTCGGCGGAAACCTCACCGACCACTACGACCTGCGCACCAACGTGGTTTCGCTGTCCGACAGCGTTTACAGCAGCACGTCGCTTTCCGCAATCGCAGTTGCGGCGCACGAATGCGGCCACGCGATACAGCACGACAAGGGCTATCTCCCGATTAAGATACGCACGGCTATTGTCCCCGTGGTAAATCTAAGCTCAAGGCTTTACCTGTACGTTTTTCTTGCGGGCATTTTGTTCAGCCTGCCGTTACTTGTTAATATCGGCATTGTGCTGTTCTTCGCGGTTGTGCTTTTTCAGCTTGTTACGCTTCCCGTTGAGTTCAACGCGTCGATACGCGCGCTTCGCACTCTGGAGGATATGAACATACTCGTCCGCGACGAGCTTCCCGCGGCGAGAAAGACGCTGTTTGCGGCGGCTATGACCTATGTTGCGGCGCTCGCGGTTGCGCTGACGCAGCTTCTGCGGCTTGTTTCCCGCTCGAAAAGAAGATGAGCGCGGAAAATCGTTCTGCCGATTACGGAATATTCCGCGCGTGCTTTCCGCAGCTAAAGCTGACGGAGGAGCTGTTTATTGAGCTTTCGGGCTATGACAGCGGACGTGTTTTCCGCGCGGACGGCGGCTTTGCGGTGGTATGCGGCGACAGGATAACCCTGCTTGCTGTCCACCCGCAAAAGCAGGGGCGAAAAATCGGCAGCGCCCTGCTTGAACAATGCGAGCGGCACATTTGCGCTTCGTTTGACGCGGCGCGCCTCGGCGGGGAGATTTCCCCCGGTGCGACAGCGGAAAGCGCGGAGTTTTTCCGCAATAGCGGTTATACGCTCGGCGAAGAATTCTGCGAAATGCGGCTGGATTTGACGGATATGAAAAAGCCGCCTATCCCCGAGGATATTACGTTTGCGCCCTACACCGGCGATATTGAGCGGCTAAGGGCGGCTGTCGCTTCGGTTGACGAGGAGTGGGTGCAGTATTTCACGGAGGACGGAAGCTTCTTCTGCGGAATGCGCGGCGACAAAATCGCGTCGTTTTGCATAACGGACGAAAGCTGCCGCTGCCTTATCTCCGACGGCACGGCAAAGGTCGGAAACATCGGCTGCGTAGGCACGGTGCCGTCAGAGCGGAAAAAAGGCGCGGGGCTTGCTATGGTTTACCTCGCGGGAAAAATGCTCGCAGAAATGGGCTGCGGCGCCGCGTTTATTCATTACACCGCGCTTGACGGGTGGTATGGGAAGCTTGGCGCAGAAACGGTGCTGAAATTCCGCTTAGGCGAGAAGCAGTTAAAGCAGCTAAAGTAACTTCAGAAAGGTTTGACATAATGGCAGACGCAAGGCTGACAGCCGCAAAGCTGCTTATGAAAATGGACAGCAGCGAAGCGTATTCCAACATTCTGCTTGACGGCGCGCTTGCTGAAAGCGGGCTGTCCGAGCGCGACAGGGCGTTTGCGGCGGCGCTTTTTTACGGAGCGACCGAGCGGAAAATGACGCTCGACTACATCATCGCGCAAAACAGCAAAACCCCGTTCAAAAAGCTTGACAGCGCGGTTGTAACCATTCTTCGTATGGGCTTCTATCAGCTTTTGTATATGGAGGGCGTGCCCGAAAGCGCCGCGGTAAACGAGAGCGTAAAGCTCTGCAAAAAGCTCGGCGTTATGAGCGCGGGCGGCTTTGTAAACGGAATGCTCAGAAGCTTTATCCGCAACAAAAAGCGCGTGGATTATAAGGGGCTTAGCAAAAGCGAGCGACTGTCCACGGAGTTTTCCGCGCCGCTGTGGCTTGCGGAAAAGCTTATCAACGAATACGGGCTGGAGCGCGCGGTGCAGGCGCTGGAGGTATCTCTCGGAAAGCCGCCCGTTTACGCCCGCGTAAACACGATAAAATGCAGCGACGACGAGCTGATAAAAGCGCTCGCTAAGGAGGGGATTTCCGCGGAAAAGCACCCCGAAATCGAGCACTGCCTTAAGCTCGGGAAAACGGGCGACCTTGAAAAAAGCAAGGCGTTTTCCGAGGGGCTTTTCCATATACAGGACATAAGCTCGCAGCTTTGCTGCCTTACGCTAAGACCGATTGTGAACGAAACCGTGCTTGATATGTGCGCGGCGCCCGGCGGAAAAACCTTCACTATGGCGCAGCTTATGCTTAACCGCGGGCGGATTATCAGTATGGATTTGCACGACGCGCGAGTTGGACTTATCCGCAGCGGTGCGCAGCGGCTCGGGATACGGATTGTCGAGGCGGTTCAAAACGATGCCTGTGTCCGCAACGACGGTATCCCCGAGGCGGACAGGGTGCTTTGCGACGTGCCCTGCTCGGGTCTTGGCGTTATCAGAAGAAAGCCCGAGATAAAGTACAAGAACCCCGCCGAGTTTGAGGAGCTTCCGAAAATTCAGCGCGCTATTCTCGACAACGCCGCGCTTTATGTTAAGCCGGGCGGAACGCTCGTATATTCCACCTGCACGCTGTCGCGCGCGGAGAACGACGACGTAGCCGAGGCTTTTCTGAAATCCCACCCCGACTTCACGCCGCTTGTTCAGCCCGTGCCGTACACGGGCGCGGAAAACAGCTACAAGCGCACCTATTTCCCGACCGAAAACGGCGGAGACGGCTTTTTCACGGCGTCATTCAGGAGAAACAAATAAATGGAACAAAAGAAGGACATTTTATCCCTGTCGCGCGAGGAACT
>SFHN01000230.1 GCA_004555635.1 [Eubacterium] saphenum | reverse complement strand
GCCGTCGGGCGTTCTTACGCAGAACTGCGGCTCAAACTCGTCGGCAAGCGGCTCTTTCGTTATGATGTTTGCCGCAAGGGTGTTTATTACGGCGGCGTGTTCGTTTATATTGTCCTTGGATGAATTGAGTATTTCAAGCTCAATGCTGCCGCGCTATTTCCTGCTGCCGAAGAATATGTACCGGATATGCCGCAGACCGTCCCGTATCGTCCGCAGGTGCGACCTGCCGCTTCTGCCGTCGGGGCTTAGCGTAACGGGGATTTCAGCAATTTTTGCGCCCGAGAGCGCGAACTTGCCGATAATCTCGGTCGCGAACTCCATGCCGCCGCAGGAAAGCCCCAGCGCAAGCGCCTTTTCGCGGTCAAAGCCGCGAAGTCCGCAGTGAAAATCCCTCACCTTAGTGTGAAACCTCACCCTGCCCAGAAACGACAGCACCGGCACGCCGATATACTTGTGCGAAAACGGCATTGCGCCCTTAGCGATATTGTCAAGCCGGCAGCCCATAACAAGGGGATAGCCCTCGCGCAGCTTCTCAACAAAGCCGCCAAGGTGCAGAAAATCGTAGCTCATGTCGCAGTCGCCCATGATTACGTACTTCCCGCGGGCGGCTTTTATTCCGCCGATAAGAGCGTTGCCGTAGCCCCGCTCGGATATGCTCACTACCCGTGCTCCGGCTTCTTCTGCAAGCGCCGCGGAATTGTCGGTGCTGCCGTTGTCCGCAACCAGAACCTCGCCGCAAACTCCGCTTTCCGACAGAAACTGCCGAGCCAATTGCACGCACTGACTGACGGTTTTCTGCTCGTTAAGGCAGGGCATAAGGATAGTCAGTTCAAGCTCGTCCATGCTTTTTTCCTCCTTTTATGGCAGAGTTTTTCTTTTTCGGGCGGAATTCCAGCGAGTACCACAGCATGGCAAACAGCGCCAGAATTGTGGAAGCAAGCGCGCGGTAGGTGAAAAATTCGTGGAGATATGAGTGATTGTTCAGCACAAAAAACCTCACAAACGGCAGTGCGCCGAGTATCAGCATGATAAGCGTGAAGCTGCGGTCGTATTTCTCACGGCAGCGGAACAGATAGAATACCGCGCCGAACACCACCGCCGAAATTATCAGCCCCGCGGCGATATTGCCCCATTCTACTCTTGCAGTTCCTCCGAAAAGCGTTGAGATATTCGCAAGCGGTGCAAGGAAGAACTGCGCAATCGGGTCAAGCTCCTCGGCTTCGCCGACAAGGCGCTCCTCAACGGAGGAAAGCGCGACCGCGAATTTGTTCTCGCCTGTGACAAGGCTTGCGGCGCTCCACTTCACAATATACGCCCCCGAGTAGGACAGAAACCACGCCGCGCCACACTTGACCGACAGGCTAAGGCAACCCCTGAACTCGGGCAGCCTGTTGTCCTGCTTCCTCATAATGAACACGATAATCAGCGGAATGAGTATCGTCAGCGTTTCGCAGGTGAGAAAGTCGAAGAAAGCTATCATCACCCCGGATATCACCGCAAATATCGAAAGCGCACCGTCATTCTTCTCAAACAGGATATACAGCGGCAGCAAAGCCAGCGTTACAAGCACGGCGGGTTGATATTCAAGCGAGATATAAATATTCCAGACATGAACGCACATAAGCGCCGCCACAAGCGCACCCGCCGCGAAATACTGCCGCTTTATTATCAGCAGCGCAGCGTTCACCGCGAGCAGAACGAACGCCGTTATCGTTCCGATAAGCTTTATGCTGTCAATGTCGGTGAACAGCATGAACGGCCGTATCAGAGCCGCCATTCCGTGCCAGTATCGGGAGTAGTCTTTGTTGGGCGGAGTTCCCTCAAGAGTGCAGTAAAAGCCCCAGTTCTCGCCATAGTCGTTTTCGCCGTCGTTTCCGTCGTAGTAGGCGGAGTTCAGCGTGGACACGAACGGGTCGCTGCCCATGTTCCATGTCACATTCAGCAGAATGACATCGGCGTAGTTGTCCTGAACGAGCCGCAGCTGCGATTCGTTGACGTAAGGGGCGTGGTTCTTGAAGAACATCGCGCTCTCGTACATATTGTCATAAATGCGCTCGTTCGGGATAGCCGCCGCGGCGACAAGCGCCGCCCATAGTGCAAGCAGCACCGCCGCAAACACAGCGGCACGGCGGAGTATTGCAGTAATAATTTTCATATCATACCTCACAGAAGTTCACTAAACACATTTTACCACGATTTTGGGCTTTGTGTCAATACATAATCGCAGGTTTATTATCATTTCACCCTTTTGGGTGAGTTGTTAAAAAGTTTTTGAAATATTCTTGACACGGTGGTATTTTTGGTGTAAAATAGTAACGACAATGGCGTATTATGCTTTATGAAAGGATGATGTATTTTGTTCAAGAAACGACTTAAAGGGCTGCTTGCCATGCTGCTTGCCGGCTCGATTGCTGCAACGGCGCTGCCGATGTCGGCTTCGGCGACGTTTGGCAACACAATTACAATTGTGGGCAACGGACCAGACCCGATTGCCACCATCGACCCGAGCGATATAACGAGCAGTGGTTTCAGTTCGGGCTACCTCAGTGAACATCCCGATTATCTCAATGCCAATAATTTGTGGGCTGTTGCTTCAAGTTATGTCAATTCAGGTATGGAAAGCGGTTCTGTTTTTGCTACTGTTTCGGGTGATAAGCTGGCAGGGAAATTGAATGAGTATAAAGAAGAATCAAACACCACTTACTACTATACAGACATAAAGTATAGTCACGAATATGTTGTCACTACCGACGACCCCACGACGACTAGTATCAAC
>SFHN01000229.1 GCA_004555635.1 [Eubacterium] saphenum | reverse complement strand
ACAGGGCTTTCAGTTCCGCTGCTGAAAATTGCGCTCCCTATCGGAATAAGCTTCTACACGTTCCAAATTCTGAGCTACACCGTTGACGTTTACCGCGGCGATGTCCCCGCGCAGAAAAACCTTATCAACCTTGCGGCATACGTCGCGATGTTTCCGCAGCTTATCGCAGGACCTATCGTGCGCTATTCCGATATCGCAAAGCAGCTCGAAAGCCGCACAACAACGCTGTTCGACTGCGCAGAGGGCGCACGGCGGTTTGTTTTCGGACTTGCGAAAAAGGTGCTTGTCGCAAACGTGCTCGGCGAACTTGTCGAGCAGTTCAAGAACACCGATGAGAAATCCGTGCTGTTTGTTTGGGTTTATGCGATTGCCTACACGCTGCACATCTACTTCGACTTCTCGGGCTATTCCGATATGGCAATCGGTTTGGGGCGGGTTTTTGGGTTCACGTTTCCCGAGAACTTCAACTACCCCTACATTTCCGCAAGCGTAACCGAGTTCTGGCGCAGATGGCACATCTCGCTCGGCTCTTGGTTCAGGGATTACCTCTACATTCCGCTCGGCGGAAACCGCGTGCCGAAATGGCGCTTTCTGCTCAACATTCTGATTGTGTGGATGGCAACGGGCTTCTGGCACGGCGCCGCGTGGAACTTCATTCTGTGGGGACTGATGTTCGCGGTGCTGCTGATGATTGAAAAGCTGTGGCTGCTGGAAAAGCTGCCGAAAATCGCGCCGCTTAATCATATCTATGTCCTGCTTATGGTGGTAATAAGCTTTGTCATTTTCGACGCGTCAAGCGTTTCGGGAGCGTTCTCGGTTATCGGAAGTATGTTCGGCGCGGGCGGGCTTCCGCTGTACAACAGCGAGAGCCTGTACTACCTGTCGGGCTATGCCGTTGTGCTGATTATCGCCGCCGTCGGCGCAACGCCGCTGCCGAAGCTTATCGTGCAGAAGCTTGCGAAAAGCAAAGCGGGGGAGATGGCGCTCGGAATTGCCGAGCCTGTCTGTCTGATTGTTCTTCTCGCAACCGCAACGGCGTTTCTTGTGGACGGTTCGTTTAACCCGTTCCTGTATTTCAGATTTTAGGGGGGCAGAAATGAACACAAAGATAAAAAACATCGTTACCGCAGGCGCCTGCGCCGCATTCATCTTCGGCTTTGGCATATGGAGCATTGTTCAGCCCGAAAAAACCGTATCCGACACCGAGCGCAGACCGCTTGCGAAGTTTCCGCAAGCGAGCGCCGAGAGCATTATGAACGGCAGCTTTATGAGCGACTTTGAGAAATACACGCTCGACCATTTCCCGCTGCGCGACGGCTTCCGCACGCTGAAATCGGTTGCCGCGCTCTATGTTATGGGACAACGCGACAACAACGATATCTACATCGCAGAGGGCTATGCTTCGCGGCTTGAATACCCGCTTGACGAGGATTCAATAAGCTACGCCGCAGAGCGCTTCAGCTTCGTCTACGATAAGTATCTGAAAGACTCGGGCGCAAACGTCTACCTGTCGGTTATCCCCGACAAGAACTACTTCCTTGCTGAAAAGCACGGCTATCCCGCGCTGGATTACACCGAGCTTACCGAGCAGCTGCGCGAGCAGATGAGCTGGGCGGAGTACATCGACATATTCCCGTTGCTGGAGCTTTCCGACTATTACCGCACCGACACCCACTGGCGGCAGGAGCGCATTGAGGATGTCGCCGCAGCGCTTTCTTCGGGGATGGGCGCGGAGATTTCGGGAGAGTATGAGAAAAAGGAACTCGACAAGGGCTTTTACGGGGTGTATTACGGTCAGTCTGCGCTTCCTCTGGGGGCGGAAAAGCTGTACTATCTCGAAAACGAAACGCTTAAAAACTGTACCGTTTACGACTACGAAACCAGCGCCGAAATGCCGATATACGATATGGAAAAGGCATACGGCGCGGACTCCTACGAGATGTTTTTGTCGGGGTCAAAGTCGCTGCTACGGATTGACAACCCAGCCGCGGAAAACGACCGCACGCTGGTGGTGTTCCGCGATTCGTTCGGCAGCAGCCTTTCTCCGCTGCTTGCGGAGGGATATTCTACCGTGTATGTGGTGGATATCCGCTATATTTCGCCAACGCTGATAGGAAGGTTTGTCGATTTTGAAAACAGCGACGTACTGTTCATTTACAGCACGCTTGTGCTTAACAACAGCGTTACAATCAAGTAATAGAAAAGCGCGCAGTAACTTTCGCTGCGCGCTTTTTGCGTTATGGTTATTTCTTGTCGGGAGCCTTAAGCAGCTTCTGAAATTCGAGCGCCTTTTCAACGCTGCCGACAACCTTCAACTTGCCTGTCATAAACGCGGCAACCGCGTCAAGCTTGCCCATAACAAGCTTTGTAAGCACGTCCGCCGAGGCAACAAGCTTGCAGTCGCTGTCGTGGTAGTCATACGGCTGGGCTATAAGCTCACCGTTCCTAAGCTCTATGTAGAAAGCGCCCGCGCCCTCTCCCGTAATGTCAATCTCAACTGCGAGATGTCCCGGGAAGCTTTTTACGTCCTTGTTTTCTGCAATCTGCTTTGCAGCGGAAAAAATTTCTTCGTATGTCATATCGGTTTCCTTTCGGTTTTGTGCCGCAGATATTCCTGCGGCTATGTCTTAATTTTACCACTATTCGTGCGGATTGTCAAGGAGATTCCTGCCTAAAAACCACGAGCGCTCCCGAAGCCGAAGGTTTGCGGGAGTGCTCTTATGTGGAAATGTGTAGGAGGGGTTGTCAGTTGTTGACGTACAGCCGCCTGTACGGATTCGCGGTGTTGGGGGTAAGCTT
>SFHN01000228.1 GCA_004555635.1 [Eubacterium] saphenum | reverse complement strand
CTTTTTGCGCCCGCTTCCGGACGACTTTAACATTATACCACATCGCGCAAGCTTTGTCAAGAGGTTTTTCAAAATTTTTTCTTTTTTCGACCAACCGCTTGTCCGCGCTTTGTGCACCGCCTCTTTGGGGCAGCTTAATTATTATACCACATCGCTTTGCGTTTGTCAATAGTTTTTTCAAAATTTTTTTGATTTTTTCAAAACCATTTGTCAGCCGCTTGTCCGATTTGGCTTAGCCGCGCGGATTTCCGAACCTAGACTACGGGTGCAAAATTATTGCGGCATTTTGACAGCATTTTGCACAACCGTATTGCCGCAAAACGGCAATGCAAGCGCTTGTACAGCGAAAAAACGGTGCGCGGCTGAATTTGACTTAATCCGACGAATGTGTTAAAATATCATCAGACTACATTATAAGAAAGAAGCAGGAAGATGGAACAGAAGGAAAACAGGCTCGGCACAATGCCGATAAAGCGGCTGGTCGGCGCAATGGCGCTGCCGCTTATTATATCTAATATGGTACAAGCGCTGTACAACATCGCGGACAGCGTTTTTGTCGCGCAGATAAGCGAAAATGCGACAAAGGCAATCTCGCTTGCATTTCCCGTGCAAATGCTGATGATTGCGGTGTCGGTCGGCACGGGCGTCGGCACAAGCAGCCTTATGTCGCGAAAGCTTGGCGAGAAAAACTTCCGCGACGCGGAGCTTGTCGCAAATCAGGGCTTTTTCCTCGCGGCGGTAAGCTATGCGGCGTTTCTGCTTTTCGGGCTTTTCTGCTCGGAAATATTTTTCACGTCAACCACCGACAACGCGGAGATTATCGCGGACGGCACGGTGTATCTCAGGATAGTCACCGCCTGCTCGCTCGGGCTGTTTTTGCAGATAAACTGCGAGCGTATTTTGCAGGGCACGGGCAACGCACTTTGGAGTATGATTTTGCAGCTAATCGGCGCGGCGACAAATATCCTGCTTGACCCCGTGCTGATTTTCGGAATGTTCGGGCTGCCCGCTATGGGAATTACGGGCGCAGCGCTTGCTACGATTATCGGGCAGCTGCTTGCGGCGGCGGTGTCGGTGCTGGTTGTTTTTGTAAAGGTAAAGGAAGTGCGGATAAGCTTCCGCGAGATGAAACCGCACGGCGCAATTATCCTTAATATATATAAGGTAGGTCTGCCGTCGATTGTAATGCAGGCGCTTAACTCCGTTATACTAACCGTCGTAAACGCGCTGGTTATGCCCGTAAGCGAGGTCAGCGTGTGGATTTTGGGTGTATATTTCAAGGTTCAGAGCTTCGTGTTTATGCCTGTGTTTGGGTTAAACAACGGAATTATCCCGATTATAGCGTACAACTACGGCGCACGGCGAAGAAAACGCATTACGGAAACCATTAGCTTTGCTATGACGATTGCGTTGACGATTATGGCAGCGGGCACGGTCGCGCTGTGCTTTTTCCCGAATTTGGTGCTTTCGATGTTTAATCCCACGGCGGAAACGGCGGCGGTAGCCTGCCACGCGTTCAGGATAATCGCGTCAAGCTTCGTGTTCTCGGGGGTTGCGATTGTGTCGAGCGCGGTGTTTCAGGCGCTCGGCAAGGGCTTCACGAGCCTTGTTATCGCGTCGATACGTCAGGCGATTGTGCTGCTGCCGGTGCTGATTGCGCTGCTTTATCTTGTCGGCGCAAACGCGATTTGGTATGCATACCCCTGTGCGGAAATCGTCGCGTGCATCCTGTCGGCGATTATAATGGTGAGGACATACAGAAGGCAGATTAGGGAAATTCCCGCGTTATAAAGCGAACGGCGCGGAGCCAACATAAAACGAACGGCGGGAGTGAATGCTCCCGCCGCTTACTTATCCAGTTGTTCCGCAAAATGCGCTTAATAGCCCGGACCCTCGGACAGCACATAAATGTCGCAGTAAACCGCGCCCCAGCGGCAGCTGTCCTTGTAGTTCACTTCCATAGGTCCGAAGTATAGGTCGGCAAGCACCGTTCCGTCCATCATTCCAAGACCAGTATCCGCCGCAATTGCGTAGCCGTAAACGCGGCTTCCGTCCTGCGCGACGATGTACAGCTCGCTTCCGTAGGGTATAACGTTCGGGTTTACGGCAACCGTGCCGATTTCCGCTTTTCTTCCGCTCGCGGTGTACGCGTTGTAGCCCGCGGTGTATGCAGTGGTCTTGCCCGAGAGAACTCTCGTGTAGTTTACGGGAAGTCCGTTTTCGAGCTTGAGGCTAGACGGGTCGTCCATCTTCGCATACGGAACGGCAAGCGCTGTTCCGCGCTCGATAACCTGTGTTACAGGCTCTGCGGTGACCTCGTTCTTAACAAGCTCCTTGCTAGTCAGAACGCCGTCGATGTAGGTTTCCTTTACATAATAGGTGCGAACGCCCTCCTGACCCTCGGTAACGATATTCTCCGTTCCGATAACGAGGTTAGAGTTGTCGATGTACTCGGTGTCAAACGGTATCGCAGAGGTGCTTTCGCGCATTTCGTAGGAAACGCGGGTCACGGTTATCGTCATACCTGCGCTTACCTCGTCGGAAAGCTCGCAGTCAACACGGTCGTTTTCGCCGAGTTCCACGCCCGCCTTTTCGATAATCTGCGCCGCCGTGCTGCCGATTGTCGGAACAGCCACCGTCTGACCGTCCGCAACAACGTTCACGTCGAACGCGCGTATGATGTTGATGTATGCCGTGCTGTCATTCACCGACTCGTATGTAACGCGGTCGTGCGCGCCGAGGGTATACTCGCCGTATCTCAGTATCGCATAAACATCGGTTTCGCTTGTCATAAGCTCCTTTGTCACGCCGTTGTCGGTTATATACACGCGGTCGCGGAAGTAAAGGTTACCCGTCATCATTCCGACCATAACCAGCGCAGCGACAAAGATTGCTGCCTTGACGAGGCGGCTCTTTAGCTGAAGCCTGTTCATCTTGGCATTTACTATCTGTGGTTTCATTTTGCCTCCCGAAGTCCTTAGGGCGTTTGCCTCTAGGGAGAACAAACGCGATAATTTCTCTTTGGTGCGGTAGTGCAGGCTTTGGGGGAGCCTGCTC
>SFHN01000010.1 GCA_004555635.1 [Eubacterium] saphenum | reverse complement strand
CGTCATCGTGGATACGGCACTTCCAGCACAGGGGGGATATCCCGCTGTGAATCTTCCGCCGGGTGTGTCCGTCGGACGTCCGGCACGTCCCTGCACCGCCGCACAGCATATCGCGGCGGGGCAAATAAAAACGGAAGAAAGGGAAAAACAATGAGCCTTGCTGACGAGCTGTTTATACAGAACTGCCGCGACATTATAGAAAACGGAGTGTCCGACGAGGGGTATGACGTGCGCCCGCACTGGGAGGACGGAACCCCCGCCCATACGATAAAGCGCTTTGCCGTCGTAAACCGCTATAACCTCGCTGAGGAGTTTCCGCTGATGACGCTTCGCAGGATATACTACCGCTCGGCGATAGACGAAATCCTGTGGATTTATCAGAAAAAATCAAACCGCGTGTCCGAGCTGTCAAGTCATATCTGGGACGCGTGGGCGGACGAAAACGGCACAATCGGAAAGGCATACGGCTATCAGCTCGGAGTAAAGCACATCTACCCCGAGGGCGAGTTTGACCAGGTGGACAGAGTGTTGTATGACCTTAAGCACAACCCCACCTCCCGCCGTATCCTCACGAACACCTACAACCACGCCGACCTGCACGAAATGGGGCTTGCGCCCTGCGCGTACTCTATGACGTTCAACGTCAGCGGGAAAAAGCTCAACGGCATACTTAACCAGCGCTCGCAGGATATGCTCACCGCAAACAATTGGAACGTGTGCCAGTACGCCGCGCTTCTCACGATGATGGCTAAGGCGAGCGGGCTTGAAGCGGGCGAGCTTGTTCACGTTATCGCGGACGCACATATCTACGACCGCCACATCGACATCGTAAAGCGGCTGATTGAGCAGAAGCCCTACCCCGCGCCCGAGATGGAGGTAGAGGACATCACCGACTTCTACGCTTTCACGAAAAACAGCTTTACCGCGAAGAACTATCAATATCACGAGTTTAACGAGAAAATCCCTGTGGCGATATGACCTCGGGGAACAGGAAAGAAGAGATATATGTCACAGGAAAAGAAACTCGCCGTGCTTATCGACAGCGATAACGTATCGGCGAAATATGCACATTTTATTATGGCGGAGGCGGAGAAATACGGCACGCCGACCTACAAGCGCGTTTACGGCGACTGGGAGAAGGGCGGCAACGGCTGGCACAACCCCGCGATAAACTACTCGATTATGCCCGTTCAGCAGACAAGCTATATCGCGGGCAAAAACGCGACCGATTTCTCGATGATAATCGACGCGATGGACATTCTGTATTCGGGCAGGGTTGACGGCTTTGTGCTCGTAACATCAGACAGCGACTTTACGCGGCTCGCAATCAGACTGCGCGAGGCGGGTATGCTTGTCGTAGGAATTGGCGAGCTGAAAACGCCGCGCGCGTTCACCGCAAGCTGCACCCACTTCTGCTATCTTAATCAGGTTTGCCTGCCCGACGAGGGAGAGGCGGACGAGAAAACCATTCGCCGCGCGGTTATCGACTATGTTACAGAAAACAAGGAGCAGCGCATTGACCTTGCGAGAATTTCGGCGGTGCTTACCTCGAAATTCGGCAACATAAACTTTGACGAGCTTGGCTACAAGCGCTTTTCAAGCTTTATCGACTCGTTTCCCGAGCTTCGCAGAAGCAACACGTTTGTTACCCTGCGCAAAAAGCGCGAAGAAAAGCCCGCGCCCGCCGCGCTGCCCGCAGGCACTCCGACGGAAGCGGATATTGTCGCAGCTATCGACGACTATTTCAGCAAGAATGCGCCCGTGCGCGACAATATGCTGAAGCTTGAAAGCTATCTTACGAGCATTTTCGGCATAATCGACTTCTCGCGGTTCGGCTCGAAGCGATTCGCGCGGTTTATCGACAAGCTTGACGGCTACACCCGAAACGGCACGGATATTGCCCCCGCGAAGCGTGAAGCAGCGCCCGAGAAATCCGAGAAGCCCGAGCCTGCAGCTATTGAAACTTCCGCGTCTGAAACCGCAGCGAAAGCTCCTGTGCCCGAGGTTCCCGAAATCCCGCTGGAAAAGCCGACGGCTTCTGCCGTAAGTGAGCTTGTGCTTTCGTATGCGGGTAAGAATATGCCCGACGGAGGAAACTTGGGACAGCTTAACAACGAGCTTATGGCGCGTTTCGGAAAGGGATATCTTTCCGAGATGGGTTACGACGATATAAAGTCAATGCTCGCGACGATTAACGATATCCGCGTGAGAAGAAACCACGTTTTCCTCACCGATATGAAGTTCGCGGAGTATGTCGAAAAGGCGCTTTCGGCAGAAAAGCACGCCGCTCCCGCCGTTGAGGAAAAAGCCCCCGAAAAGGCTGCGGCAGAGGTGCAGGCGGCTTCCGAAAAGCCCGCCGAAACTCCCGAGGAAGCCACCGCGAAGCCCTCCCGCCGCAGAAGAAAATCCGCTGCGAAGCCCGAGAGCGTGCAGGCGGAGATTGCGCCCGAGAAGCAGAGCGCACCCGCAAAGGAAAAGCCCGCCCCCGAGAAGCAGAGCGCGCCCGCAAAGGAGAAGCCCGCTCCCGAGAAGCAGAGCGCGCCCGAGGTTCTCCCCGAGCCGGAAATAAACGCGGTAAAGCGCGAGGTTCTGCTGTTCGCGTCGAGCGACGAAACGGGCAGCATTGCGCGGTTAGGGAATATCCTTGCGACAGAATACGGCAAGGGCTGGCTGAAGAAGCTTGGCTTCGGCTCGGTGAAAAGCCTGCTGTCGTCTATGAAAGCGGTGACTGTAAAAGGCAGCAATGTCACGATAAATGAGGATTTTGCGAAGCAGACGGAGGAAATCGAAGCGTTTGTGCTGGAGTATGCGAAAACCTCGCAGAGCAAGAGTATGCGCGCGCTCAGCACTCAGCTAAAGAAGCGGTTTGAGGAGTTTGACATCGCGGACTACGGTTTTGCGAAGTTTATCGACTTTATCGGCGCAATTGACGGAGTAAAGGCGGACAGATACCACGTCAGCCTTTCGTAATAAGGAGCAATCATGTCAACGGAAAGAGCAAAAGCATATCTTGAGGAAAAGGGCTATGGCGACAGGGTGATTATCCACGAGCAGAGCTGCGCTACGGTGGAGCTTGCGGCGGCAGCGCTCGGAGTAGACGGCGCGCGCATTGCAAAGTCGCTCACATTTATGGCTGGCGACAAGCCGCTGATGGTGGTTGCTGCGGGGGATATGAAGATAGACAACCCGAAGTACAAAGCGGAGTTCGGCGTTAAGGCAAAGATGCTTACGCCCGCGGAGGTTGACGAGCTTATCGGGCATTCGGTGGGCGGCGTCTGCCCGTTCGGAATAAACGAGGGTGTACGGGTTGTGCTTGACGTGTCGCTTAAGCGATTCGACACGGTTTACCCTGCCTGCGGCGGCAGCAACAACGCCGTAAGGCTGACGGTTGACGAGCTGGAAAAGCTGTCAGGCGCGGAGAAGTGGGTTGACGTATGCAAAGAAGTGCCCGCCGTTTGACAGGCGGATTATGCAGAAAGTGAATATTATGGCAGGAGCAAAAAGCTCCTGCCATATTCTGTCGAAAACCCAATTCGCTTCGCAAAAAATAAATCTATATTCTGAAACGGCGGGAGCATTTTACTCCCGCCGTTAATCGTCATATGAAAATATTACACCTGCCAAAAGGCGAACTACAAGATTGCTTTCATAATAATGTCCGCGATATTGTACAACGGCGCCTGAACCTCAACCGCGCCGATTTTGTACGCTTCCATCGGCATTCCGTAAACCACGCAGGTATCCTTGTCCTGTCCGACAGTAAACGCGCCCGCGTTCCGCATTTTCAGCAGACCCTCCGCGCCGTCCTTGCCCATTCCCGTGAAAATCGCGCCGACAGCGTTCTTCCCCGCCGCCTCCGCCGCGCTCGAAAACAGCACGTCAACCGACGGGCAATGCCCCGACACCTTTTCTCCGGGCTTAGATGAGATGTAATACCCCCGCCCGTCGCGCAGCAGCCGAAGCTGATTTTCACCCGCGCCGATTATCACAAGCCCGCGCTGAAGCCTGTCGCCGTCCTCCGCTTCCTTTACGGTCATTTTGCAGGAGCGGTTAAGCCTTTCCGCGTACATCTTCGTAAAGCCCGCAGGCATATGCTGAACAACAAGCACCGGCGGCATATCCTTCGGAAACGCTCTCAGCACCTGCTCAAGCGCATCCGTGCCGCCCGTAGACGCGCCGAGAACAACCACGGGGTCGCTTCGTCTTACCCCCGAGGTGTGAACCGCCGTGCGGCGGATTTCCCCGCGGGATACTGCGCCGACGCCCGAGGGCTTCTCGATTTTCTTTTCGGGAGCTTTTTCGGCGGGGCGCTTTCGCGTGCGCTTTATTTCCTTTATCGCCTCGCAGACTTCCTTTGCAAACCGCTCCATATCCGTGCCCGTCCGCGCAGACTGCTTTGCGATAAACTTAACCGCCCCCGCTTCAAGCGCGGCGTCCCTTTTCCCCTCCGACGAGGAAACGACAATCGTCGGCAGATAGTGCTGCGGCAGAAGCTTTTTCAGAAAAGCAATGCCGTCCATTCGCGGCATTTCAACGTCAAGGGTCATAACATCAGGCTCTGTCCTAAGGATAAGGTCGTGCGCGGCATAGGCGTCGCCCGCCGTACCGACAACCTCAATCTCCTCGTCGCGCCGAATGTATCTTGCGAGAACCTCTCTGAACAGGATAGAATCATCTACCACAAGAAGCCGTATCTTATTCATCTTCCACCCCTATGACCCTGCGGTTTATTCGGGCTTTCGGTATATCGCGGGCTTTATGTACTTGAAATCAGACTCGTTTCGCGGAATGCTCTCCGCGTGTCCGATAAACAGATACCCGCCCGGCTTTACCACGTCGTAAAACCGATTTATGAGCGCCAGCTTTGTCGGCTGGTCAAAGTAAATCATCACGTTTCTGCAAAAAACAAGGTCAAACGGTCGCGTCTTGTACTCCTCGGGCATACGCTCCATAAGATTGAACGGCTTGAACTGCACCATATTCTTTATCTTCGTGCAAAGCTCAAACTTCCCGCCGCCGAGATCCTTGAAATAGCGAGATATCCACTCCTTCGGAAGCCCCTTCATCGAGTCCTCGGGATAAATCCCCGCGCGCGCCTTGTCCATAACGGAGTGCGAAATATCCGTTGCGAGAATTTTCACCTCGGGGCGAAAAACGCTCCTTTCAAAATACTCGTTCACAAGCATAGCGGTGGTGTAGCACTCCTCGCCGCTCGAACAGCCCGCGCTCCATATCCGAAACTCGCGGAGCCTGTCGCTTTCCGCCTGCGGAAGCACGGTTTCCTTCATAAAGGTATAGTGCTCCGGCTCGCGCATAAAAAACGTGTGGTTTGTCGTTAGCTTGTTAATTATCGTTGTTACCTCGGCACCCGATTTGTCCGCGAGCACCGCGTCGATATATTCGTCGTAGCTTGAAAAGCCGCGCTCGCGAAGCAGGTTTCCGAGCCTGCCCTGAACAAGCACGCGCTTTTCCGCGAGGTTTATGCCGTAGTTGTCGTGCATAAAGCTCACAAGCCGACGAAATTCGCTGTCGGTTATTTCCATGTACTATGCCTCGTCGTTAAGCAGTTTTTCCACATCGAGAATAAGCTTTACCGTATCCCCCGAGCGTATCATATACTGAATAAACGCGTTCGTGTTAACGCCGCGTCCCTCGGGGCTTGCGGAGATGTCCTGCGTGTGAATGTCCTCAACGTCCTCTACGCTGTCAACAATTATTCCGACGGTCATCTCGTTAAACGAAAGGATAATCGTGCAGGTTCTGCTTGTGTAGGGGATTTCCTCCTTGCCGAAGCGCGAACGAATGTCGATTATCGGAACAACCTTGCTTCGCACGTTGATAATACCCTTTATGAACGGCGGAACGTGCGGAACCTTTGTTATCGGCTGCATCTCGATGATTTCCGTAACGTACTGAATTTCTATGCCGTAAACCTGCTCTCCGATATTAAAGGTCATTACCTTTCCGAGAACGCTGTTATCGGCGGCGAGCTTTCTGTCGCCCGACTGCTGCTTTGCGACAGCTTCCTTTATAACGTCGTTTGTCATAGTGCTGCGCCTCCTTTAACCGATAAGTGTGTTTGTGTCGATGATGAGGGAAATGCTGCCGTCGCCCATAATCGTGCAGCCCGAAAGCCCCTGCCCCTTTATGTCATACCGCGCAAGGTACTTCGGGAACGGCTTTACAACCACCTGCTGCTCGCCGATAAGCTTGTCAGCGAACAGGCAGACGCTCTTGTTGTCGGTTTCGACAAGCAGGAGAATGCCCTCTTCGAGGTCTGTCACCGCGCCCTCTATCTCAAACTTCTCGTGCATACGGAGAATAGGATAGCAAACGCCGCGAATCATAATCATCTCGTTTCCGCTTGTGTCGCGGATAATCTGCGAAGCCTCCGCCATAAAGCTCTCGCGGATGGTGGAAATCGGAACGGTGAACACAAGGTCGCCGCAGGTAACTTCCATACCATCGATAATCGCGAGCGTAAGCGGAATTTTGATGATAAAGTGCGTGTATTCGCCCTTCTTGGAATCAATCGTGATTGTGCCGCCGCACTTTTCAACGTTCGCCTTTACAACGTCCATACCGACGCCGCGTCCGCTGAACTCGGTCACCTGCTCGTTTGTTGAGAAGCCGGGCATAAGTATGAGGTTCTGAATTTCCTTTTCGGTGTATTCGTTCTCCGGCTTCGTGAGAATGCCCTGACGCTTCGCCTTGTCCATTATCTTCTCGGGGTCAATTCCCTTGCCGTCGTCGGAAATGGTTATGACAACCTCGCCTGAGGCGTTCTGCGCGCTTAGCTTAAGCGTGCCTCTTTCGGGCTTGCCTGCGGCAACGCGCTCTGCGGGGTCGGTTTCTATGCCGTGGTCCATACAGTTGCGGACAAGGTGCATAAGCGGGTCCTGAAGCGAGTCTACGATAGACTTGTCCACCTCGGTTTCCTCGCCCTCGATAACGAAGTCAACCTCCTTGCCGAGCTTCTTTCGCATATCGCGGACAATTCGGTTCATCTTCTGGAAAACGCCCGCAAGAGGCACCATTCGGATAGACATAACCGTGTCCTGAAGCTCGCTCGTCAGCTTTCTGAGCTGGCGCGCCGCCTTTGTGAAGCTTTCAAGCTCCAAGCCCTCCAAATCGGGATTGGAGATAACCATACTCTCGGTGGTTATGATTTCGCCGACGATATCGTGAAGCGCGTCGAGCTTCGCGAGGTTTACGGAAATGAGGTTCTGCTTCTGCGAGCCGCCCTGCGCCTGAACCTTCTCTACCTCCGCCTGCGCCTTTTCAACGGCGCTCTGCGTTTTCTGCGCGGGAGCGGGAGCGGGCGTTGCTGCCGGCTTTTCGGGAGCGGGAGCAGGTGCCGCTGGCGCTGCTGCCGCAGGCTCGGGAGGAAGCTCCGCGGGCTTTTCGGGAGCAGCGGCGGGCGCCGCCTGCGATACAACCTCGTAGCTCTGAACGTTCAGCGCGGACTCAATCTGCTTTAAGACATAGTCCGTGTTGTTGTCGATAGCGGTAAAGGTAATCAAAAAGCCCTTGTCTATGATTTCCTTGGAGGTTTCGGGGTTGGTTTCAACGTCGCTCGGAGTAAATTCGAGATAATCGCACTCCTCGCGGATAGTGTTTATCAGCAAAAACGCACGAAGGTTCTCCATCTGACAGCCGTCCTCAAAGAAAACACGAACCGTTGTTTTGTCGGGAGCGGCTGCGGGAACATCAGCGGCAGGAGCGGAAGCCGCCGGAGCAGGCCCTGCCTCGGGCTTTGTTTCGCCGAGCAGCATATCGCGGGCTTTAAGCAGCTTGTTTATAAGCTCGTCAAAGTTGAGCGCCTCGTACTCGCCGCCCTCGTTGTTCTGGATAATCTCAATCTGCGCCTTGTAGCTGTCCGACACCTGAAAAACGAGGTCGTAAACAAAGCTTACGTCGGTGATGACGTCGGGGTTTTCGCGGATAACAAAGAACATATCCTCCGCCTTGTGCGCAAGCACGGAAAGGTTTTCAAAACCCATCATCGCAGACGAGCCCTTGATGGTGTGCATGATACGGAATATCTCCTTGATATCATCGCCCTCAAACGCGTTCGCCTGCTCGGTGCGCAGAAGTATTTCGTCGAGCTGCTCTAAAAGCGAGTTGGTTTCGTAGAAATACATATCCAGCATTGATTCCATGCCGGGTTCGATTTTTGCCATAATAACAATTCCTTTCCGATACGCTTTTGCGCATTATTTTGCATAGTGGGGAAATATTAGCCGCACCCGCGGCATATTTTTTCAAAAAAATTAAAAAAGCCCTTTTATATTCCGATAATATATGTTAGAATATAAACAGAGAAAGCTTTCGTCGAGGAGGGATACCCGTGGCGCAGATACCTCAGATAAACAACCCCATCACAGCGAAAAACTATAATTACAGCCCCCGCCAGCAGGACGCGGGCACCGAGCCTTTTGATATCGTTAAGCTCACCGCTGTCGGCGGCGCGGGCGGAGCGACTGACGCGGGCGGCAGAAGCAGGCTCGAAATGGGCAACCGCGAGCTTATCCCAATGGCGGTTCAGGTCAAGAAGGACCCCACCCTCGCGGTGGAAATGCTAAAGGATTTGCTGAATGTCGAGGTGCTTAATCAGGCGCTTGTTACGGGTCACACCGAGCTTTACGGAAAGCTCGAGGACCTTGCGAAAAACCTGTATGTAACGCCCGAGCAGCTTGTCACCGAGATACAGAATCAGGAGCAGCAGAACACGATGTTCAGCGGCCACGAGTTTTACGACGTGCTCCGCGAGGTCGCACAGACCACTCAGGACCCCGACACAAAAGCGCTTATCGGAAACCTGCTTAAATCCATAAACTTTGCGCAGAACAAAAACGAGATACTCGGCGCGCTGCGCGCAAATCTGAAGTTTTTGTCGGAATATTATTCTCCGAACGAAAAGCTTTCCGCAAAGCTGCTTAACCTGTCGCAGGAATGGGGCGCAGCGGACTCCGAGCAGTATTTCGACTATCTGAAGGGTGAAACGCTGTCCATTCTGAAAGACGTAAGCGGAAGCCTTCTTAACGACGACAAGACGCAGATGCTTATCCCGCTTATCATACATAACCTCTCGCGCTACAACAACAGCCCGTATATGTGCAAGGAATATTTTAACCTCCTGCTTGCGCAGATAAGCTCGGGTACTCTTCGCGAGTCGCTGAAAAACTCGTTCGGGCGGCTGTACTCCGCGATATTTGACAAAAACCCGATGCAGAACCCGCAGACCCCAAAAATGGGAGATGCTTCTATATATGATTATACTACAAACGAACAGCAAAATCAACCACTTTCGGGCAATACTGTACAGAAAAATTCAGAAGCTGCGGACGAAATTCAGCAGAGTGACACAACCGACGGCGATGAATTTGTGGATAATGCCGATGATGTTCTGACGGGCTACCGAAAAGCGCTTTTTGAAGCGATGAGCGAACGCGGTTTTGCGCAGGCGCTGAAGGCGGGCGGCTATAACATCGAGCACATTCTGAACGCCTATTCGCGCGGAAAACTGTCGGGTATGGACGCGATTGAGGCGCTGACAACGGGGCTGTTCGGCTTTGACGAGAGCGGAGAGCTTTCCGCCGCGCTTCTTGCCGATTTGGCGAAGATAAACACGATGCAGGAGCTTATTGACAAGCTGAACGAGCTGCTTCGCGCGATGCCCGATGTTCCGCTTAGAGAGCGGCTTTACGGCGTGTTTGTCGATATCGTTGACAAGATGTCGGTGAAAAACGAGCTTCCGCAGCACGGCATTCGCCCGCCCGTAAGCTCTACGCTTGACAGCCTGACCGACTTTATCGAGGAGAACATAAACAACCCCGCGCTGAAATCACTCGACAGCTTTAACGCGGCGAATCTGCTGCAAAGCCTGCTTAACGCACCGGGAGTTTTCACGCCGCTGGCGCACTACATACTGCCGCTTGACGTCGGCGGGACAAAGGCTTTCGGCGAGCTTTGGGTGGACAACGACGAGAACAACCCGAACAACACGCCCGCGACGCAGCGAAACTACCACCTGTTCCTAACGTTTGACGTTGAGAGTATCGGGCGGTTTGAGCTTGATATGTACGCGCTTGGCGACGAGGTGAATATTGCGCTGCTTTATCCGAACAGGTTTGAAAAGCAGATTGAGCCGATGAAGGAGCGCGTGAACAAGATTGTCCGCAGCTGCGGATATTCGACAAGGACGTTTGAAACCGCGCCGCTTAAAAAGCCGCACAACCTTGTCGAGATTTTCCCGAAAATAACCGAAAAGCGCACCACGCTCAACACGCGAATCTAATCGCATTTTAAGGAGGAGCTATGCCAAACAAACCAAAGCCGCCCGCGAACAACAAGCGCCTTTACGGGCAGAACGCGGCTGTGGCGCTGAAATACAACCCCGATATGAACTATGCGCCCGTGGTAGTTGCCTCGGGTTTAGGGGAGCTGGCGCAGCGGATAGTGAACATTGCGGACGAAAACGGCGTGCCTATCTACCGCGACGACAGCGTTGCGGCGCTGCTGGTTATGCTTAACGCGGGCGAAACCATTCCGAAGGAGCTTTATCAGATAGTCGCGGCGATTTACGCAGAGGTGGTTTACACCGCGAACGATATGCGAAAGAAATAAGCAGCAACCCCCGAGAAGACGAGGTTTCTTCCCGGGGGTATGTTTTGAAGAAGCGGCGGTTATCGCATACTCCCCAAAGTAGAAAGACCGAAGCGCATAGGTGCGTTTCGGTCTTTCACTATATAATGGGGGGAAGGAAGTAAGCGTTATCTGCCCGTTGCCCTGTAACGGGTGTATGTCGAAGCGTATACCTTCTTGCCGTCAATAATCTTGTAGGCTCTTATGCTGTAAATGTACACGGTACCCTTCTGCATAGTCTTGTCGGTAAACGTCAGCGAATTGCCGACATCGGCTATCGACTTCGGAGAAGTTTTTCCCTCGATATTGCGGAAAACATCATAGCCGTCCGCGCCCTTTGCCGCGTTCCACTTAAAGTATACTCCGCCCGTAACGTATTTTACGGAGGTAACCGCAGCCTTGTTAGGGCGAACCTTTACGGTTATCCTGCAGCTTGCGGTGGGATTGCTCTTACTTCTTACAACAATAGTCGCCTTGCCCGCGCTTACGGCAGTAACCTTGCCGTTTTCGTCAACAGTCGCAACGCGCTTGCTGGTAGAGGTGAACGTAAGGGTCTTGTTGGAAGCGTTTTCGGGTAGAACCTTTGTCGCTATCGTAAAGCTGCCGCCGATATTAAGGAACTTGGAAGAGGGAGTTGCGGTAACGGCGGTAACGCCTGTCTGCGAGGAAACCGTGCAGGAAGCTGTAAGCCCGTTTGCGGTTCTCGCGGTGATTACAGCGCTGCCGTTTGCGATAAGAGTTACCGTTCCGTCTGAGGACACCCTTGCAACCGCTTCGTTGGAGCTTGACCACGATACATTTGCAGAAGCGTCAGCGGGGGTTACGGTTGCCGTGAGCTTTCCGATACCGCCGACACTAAGCGTAAGCGAGGAAGCGCTAAGCGTAAGGCTTTCCGCCTTTGTAAGCGTCTTGCAGAGCGCATCCCTTATTACAGTTTCGGGAGTGCCTTTGCCCCCGTCAACTCCGTTTCCTACCTGACCGAAGGTATTATCGCCCCAGCAGTAAAGCACGCTGTCCGAGTTGATGTATCCGCCGAAGCCCAAGCCGATGGAGCAGGACGCAATGTCCTTGCCCGTAGTTTTTAAGAAGTCCTCGCGGTTTTTAACCGTGCCGTCACCGAGAGCGCCGTTAGTGTTGTCGCCACTCAGAGAAAGAATGCCGTCGTCGAATATAATGCCGCACGCACGCTTTCCTGCGATAACCGAGCTTGCCTTTGCTGCGGTGTAAAGCGGCGTCTTTATCCTGTAAACATCGGTGCCGAGCTGACCATCGGAGTTAGAGCCGCAGACCCAAGCTTTGCCGTTGTTCGAAATAAACATACTGTGGTTGCCCGCAGCGGCAATGTCCTTGAAGGCGGTTTCGATAACCTCGCCCTTTGAGTTTTGAACTTCAATTGCGACAGGTTCTTCAACCAGAGAAGCGCCGGAAAAGCCGAGCTGATTTGAGCTGTTTGCGCCCCAGCCGTAAATTGTATCGCCACACAGCGCAAGCACGTGATTATCGCCTGCAACAACCTTATCCGCGCCGGTTATATCGGAGGTAATCTGTCTGGGATACGGCACGCTTGAGGGCATATCGAGCAGACGTCCCGCTCTGTTTTTGCCCCAGCCGAAGATTTTTCCGTCAATCGCCGCAACGCAGAACTCATCGCCCGCAGCTATGCAAAGAGAATTTTTATATGCAAGCTCGGGGTTTACCTGCGGAGAAAGAACGTTCTCCTCCCTGCTGTAAATTCCGAGAATGCTGTCCTTGTTAGAGCCGAATACATACACCTTGCTTACGCCCTGAACGAATGTGGTCTTGCTGCCGCACCATACGTTAAGCGCCTTTTCGGGCAGGCTTACCTTTGTGGGAGTTTTGCGCGAAACTCTGTCGCCAAGACCAAGCTGTCCGCAGTCGTTGCTGCCCCAGGTGTAGAGATTGCCGTTCATATCAACTGCAGCGGCGTGGTCCTCGCCCGCCGAGTAGCTGACCGCGTTTGAAAGAACTCTTACGGGCTTTATTGAGGAAGCCGCAGCCTCATTGAAAAGCTTTCCGAACGAGCCTGCGCCGACAGAGGACACCGTGCCGTTTGTTCTCAGCATAAGGGAGTGCTCCTCGCCAAAAGCAACGGAAACTATACCCGTTGTTACGGAGGCGGGAGAAGAAAGGCTCGTGTTCTTGCCGTTGTGAAGCTGTCCGTAGGAGTTGTCGCCCCAAGTATAAAGGCTGCCCGCGCCGCTTAATGCGCCCGAGGAGTTTCCGCCCGCAAATACGGCAGTTATCCCCGAAAGGTTTGCCGATACAAGAACGTTCGACTGGTCGGTTGATTTGTCGCCAAGTTGTCCGTCGTCGTTAAGTCCGCAGGTCCATACCGTGCCGTCGGTTTTGAGAACAACCGAGTGACTGTTTCCCGCTTCAACGGCAGAAACACCGCTCTTAAGGATAAGCACGGGACTCTCTTGGTCGCGGTAGTTTCCGTAGCCAAGCTGACCGCAGCTGTTGCTTCCGCAGGAATAAAGCGCTCCGCTGTTGGTAACATACAGCGAAAAGCCGTCGCCCGCGGCGATGTCCGCAACGTTCTTTGCTATCTCGGTGACTTTGTTATCCGCCCCGTTTGACGAAAAGCCAAGCTCGCCGCTGCTGTTGCTGCCCCAGCCGTAAAGCGTTCCGTCTACGGAAAGCGCAAGCGTGTGCGTGTCGCCCGCGGCGACCGCAGCGACGTTTTCCATAAGCTTAACCGGCTTCGTGTAGTACCATTCGCCTCCGGGGACAATCTGCCCGTCGGTGTTGTCGCCCCAGCCGTAAAGCACGCCCGCCGCGTTAATCGCAAAGCTGACATCGTCGTTTGCCTCGACGAAAACAACGTTGTTCATAACCTTAATGCCGCTGCTCTCCTCGATGTCGTCAACGCCGAGCTGACCCATCTCGTTGCTGCCCGCCGCCCAGAGCGACAAATCGCTTCTGATGACAAGGCTGTGGTTTTCGCCGACTGCGATAGTATCGGGGCTGATTTCAACGCCTGCCGCAGAAGCGGGCGCAGAAAGCGCCGCTGTGGTCACGAGCTGCACCGTGCCGATAAGAACGGCAGCCGCACGATTTAAGATTTTGCTCATATATTTCCCTCCCATTATAATTTTCCGAACGTATCGGAATCATTTCCTCTATACTATATAAACAATTTATCTATACCAAAAGTTTCATATTATTTTTTCTTTTTTTATTTTAACATTCATTTATTAAGAAAACCGCACTTTTTTCTTACATTTTTCTTAAAATTCCAGCGCCTCGCCGCCGCCGAGGTAAAGTATCCTGTCGCCTAGCACCTCGTCCATAACGTCAAAGCCCTTGAAGCCCGTGCAGTGGCAGGCGTAGATTTTTTCCGCGCCGGAGTATTTCAGCTCCTTTGCCTGCGCGGTTATCACCTCTGCGGGGCAGTTGAGCGTTTTCGGGTTTCCGCCGCTGAAGTGGAAGCCGCCTATCACTGCAAGTATCGGAACGCCGTACCAGCGCCGCTTTACCGTTTCCAGCATATTCACCGCGCCGCAGTGAAAGCACCCCCCGATAATCACTAAGCCCTGCTCTTTTTCTTCCCTCGGGAAAATCACGGCGAAGCTTTCGTCCGAATGGTCAAACGGCACCGCCTTTTTCCCGCTCTGTATGCGGAAGCTGCGGTCGGGGTTTTGCATTCTCTCGTCAAAATCCTCGCAGGACGCAAGATAGAAGTTCTCGAACACCTCCGAAAAGCTGTTAAACAGGCAGAGGTTCTCTTCATAGCGCTTGAAAAAAGATCGCGGCGCGCCTACGGGCTGCTTTATCAGCCCCTTTTTACGAAACACCTCGTTTCTTGCCCCCGCGCGAAGGTAAATCCGAACAGACGGGTTAAGCCGCATAACCGCGTCAATCCCACCGACGTGCGACAGCGAGTTGTGTGTTAAAACTACGCTGTCCAGCCTGTCAATCGGCAGTCGCATTCGACGCGCATTTTCAACCGCTTTGCCTGTTCGCCCCGCGTCGATAAGTATGTTCTTCCCGTTGTGCTCGACAAACAGCGACATTCCTTCCTCCGAAAAAAGCTTTTCGTCCACCGCCGTGTTGTCGATAAGGCTCACTATCCTCAAAGCCCCTGTCCTCCCTTATTGAAACAACGGTCGGAAAAGGGCTGCTCTTCCGACCGGATAATATTTCACAACGCGCCGCCGTGCTTTGTGACAAAGTTCTTTATCGCCTCAAAGCTTTCCGCGCTGATAACGTGCTCAATACGGCAGGCGTCCTCCGCCGCAATTTCCGCAGGCACGCCCATTCCCGTAAGCCACCCCGTAAACAGGACGTGACGCTCGTAGACGCGCTCCGCTATCTCCATACCCGTTTCCGTCAGAGTGATGTAGCCGTTTTTGTCAACCTCAATGCAGCCGTCCTCGCGCAGGTTTTTCATAGCGACGCTCACGCTCGGCTTGGAGAACTCCATCTCCGCCGCAATGTCAACCGAGCGCACGCTCCCGTTTCGCTTTGCAAGCACAAGAATGGTTTCGAGGTAGTTTTCCTTAGACTCAAAAATTCTGTCCTTCATATCACACGGCCTTTCTCTCCATAATGGTGTATAATTCATTCTAACATATTTTTGCAGTAAAGTCAAGGCAGGCTGTCGATGAACCCACATCTGCGCGCTATTCGACAGCCTGATAAATGATTATTCCGACAAACCGGGAAGCTTACTCCACGGATTTCAGCGACTC
>SFHN01000227.1 GCA_004555635.1 [Eubacterium] saphenum | reverse complement strand
TAAGCGGAGATAGTGTTGAACAGCACGGAAACAAAATTGCACACAAGCATCCAGACAAAGATTTTACTTGTGGTGCTGCCGATACTTCTTCTCATAAGATATATGACAAGAAGCAGTCCAAGCACGCATAACGACGCTATTTCATAATCAATAAAATATTTCATAGCTCTCCAAAATCAATACAAACAGTTCAGGCGTTATTTATACAAGACGTGCGCTTTCTCCTGCGCCGACGCCGACCGCCATCAGCGTCAGCCCGTCGGACAGCGGAAGAATGATACGGCAGGCGCCGCCCTTTTCCGACGACACAACAGCATAGGTAACAACACCGTTTTCCCACTTTGCGTCAACGGTAAAGCCGCCGCGCGCGCAAAGTCCGCTGAACTCGCCGCTTTTCCACTCGGGGGGACACGCGGGAAGCACCTTAATGCAGCCGTCGTGCGACTGAATAAGCATTTCCGCAATACCCGCCGAAGCGCCGAAATTTCCGTCAATCTGAAACGGCGGGTGGAAGTCCCAGAGATTGTCAAACGTGCAGCTTTCCAGCAGCCCGCGAAGCAGCTTGTATGCGCGGCTGCCGTCGCCCGTTCTGGCCCAGAGGTTGGTTTTATACGCGCGCGCCCAGCCCGTGCTTTCATCGCCGCGGTCGTTCATCGAAGCAATCGCCGCGTCCATAAGCTCGGGAGTGCCGCCCGTTATCCTCTTTCCGGGGTAAAGTCCCATAAGGTGAGAGAGGTGGCGGTGGTTTTTCTGAACTGCCGAGCGGTCGAAATCCGGCTCGTCCTCTTCATACCATTCCTTAAGCATACCCGTTTTCCCAACGGAATAAGGCTTAAGCTGGGGGAGCATTTCGCGTACCGTATCCGTCAGCTCGTCGTCGATTGCGAGCGCCTCCGAAGCGGCGAGGAAATCAATGAACAGCTGCTCGATAAGGCTCTGCTCATAGGTGTTGCCGACGGTGACGGGACCGTGCTCGGGCGAGTAGGTCGGCGAGGAAACAAGGCGCTGCTGCTTGTCGTCATAGACAAGCCACTGCGTGTAAAACCTGACACTTTCGCGCATAATCGGGTAGATTTTTTCCCTAAGCAGGGCAGTATCGCCCGTGAACTCGTAGTTTTCCCAGATGTTCTGCATAAGCCACGCGACAGCGGCGGTTGACCAGCCCCAGTAGAAGTCCCAGCCGGGCGCTGTCCAGCCGAACGGCGAGCACTGTGTGTGAGCAGTCCAGCCGTTTTCGGGGTTTTCGCTGTCGGAAACGATATTGTAATATTCGCCCGCGGTTACTCTGCCCGGCTCGCGCAGCGAATCGAGAAAAGCGATAAGTGGGAGCGTGGTTTCCGACATATTCGTGTTATACGCGCCCCAGTAGTTCATCTGAAGGTTTACGTTTATGTGATAATCGCAGCACCACGGCGGGGTGTTGCTTTCGTTCCATACTCCCTGAAGATTTGCGGGCAGCGCCCCCTCGCGCGAGGAGGAAATAAGCAGATAGCGCCCATACTGAAAGTAGAGCGTTTCAAGTCGGTTCATCGCCTCGCGGTCGCCGCTGCGGTACGCCTTCAGAAGCTCGTCCGCGGGCAAATCGGCGCAGCTTTCGTTAAGCCGCAGCGAAACGCGCGAGTAAATCTCGGAGTAATCCGCAAAGTGCTCATCGTAAAGCGCGTCAAAGCCCTTCTCGGTGGCTTTTTCGATAATCGGCACGGTAATCTCCGACGGATTAACGCCCGTGCGGTAGGCGGGGTATTTCATCTCGTAGTCGGTGGCTGCGGTGAAGATAATCTGAGCGCGCTGCGCGTTTTCGACAGTAAGAATGCCGTTTGAGAAGCTTGTCTTTCCGTCGGTCAGCACGCAAAAGCGCGCGTCAAAGCGAAGCCCGTTGTCCTCAAGAGCGCCGCTGTAAACAAGCGTGTTGTCCTTCATCGAAATGTCGGCGGGGTGAGTTTCGGAAAGCGAAAGGGAAAAGCCAAGCGCTCCCTGCTTGTCCGCGTCAAAGCCGAACACGATTACGTGCGCGGGATAGCTTGCGAATGCCGCGCGGGAGTAATGCACACCCGCCAAATCAAACTCACAGCTGTACAGAGATTTGTCGAGGTTAAGCGCGCGGATATATTTTTGCGGCTCGCCGTCGGGCAGCGAAAAGCGCAGCACCGCTTTCGCCAGAAGCTGATACGCGCCGAAATCCCCGTCGCCGGTGAGCTCGGGAAGAAGCTCCTTAGCGCGGGCATAGTCGCCCTCGGAAAGCGCCTTTCTCACCTGCTCAACATATTTGTAGCGCTCGCTCTTGTTTCCGCCGCGATAGTCGGGACGGCGTTCGCAAGGACCGCCCGCCCAAAGGCTCTTTTCGTTGAGCACAATGCACTCCTCGCGCACTCCGCCGAACATTGTCGCGCCGAGATACCCGTTGCCTATCGGCAGGCATTGCTGCTCCCACAGCGATTGCTTTCCGTCAGCGGAGAGCTTTTTCCCCTCGCTGTAAAAATATATCACATTTTCCATCAAAATCCTCCGATGAAACCACCGCAAAGCCTCTATTGTTATGCGGCAGTCTATTTATGTAAATTATAGCATAAAACTGCGGTAAAATCAAGCTGTATTTTGTTTTTCTCCTGACGAAAGCCGTATTGCTGCAATAGATATTGGACAAAGATGAGAAAAAAGAATTGAGAGATAACCAAAATTTGTCGGGATAAAGCTGTCACACAAATGTGTACAACATTATTGACAAACCTGTCGCTGAAAATTTTTTTGAAAAAACGTTTGACAAATTGCTCTCAATATGATATAATATAACACGTTGGAAGCGCTGATATAGCTCAG
>SFHN01000226.1 GCA_004555635.1 [Eubacterium] saphenum | reverse complement strand
CTTCCGCGTTGATGGTTATTCCGTAGAACCCCGCCGCTTTCAGCGCTGTTTTTAAGCGCTGGAGAAGTGCGAAGTAATCCGTTTTTGAATAGATGTTAATTTGATACGTGTATTCCTGTGCGCCCTCTTCATCGTCGGAAAAGAGCGTGTCGCGTCCCACGACAAGCTGATAGGTGATAAAGCAAGCCGCCCGCCCGTTATATTTCAAACGGGCGACGGGAACGCCCAGCTTGTCAAGCAACGCTTTCAAAGTGCTGTCAACGTTCATTTTGCTTTTCCTCCCAAACGCGGCGCATTTCTGCCGTCGCTTCGTCCGCCGCTTTTTCGTTCGCCGCCGTGAACCACGGTCGCGCGGGCATATTTGAACGCCCGTAATTCAGCACGAAGCCTTTTTCGGCATTGCGTACCCCGTGCCGCTCTGTACCCGTCGGCGCAATATCTACGTATTTCCCGCCGTTGCGTTCTTTTACTGCGGATACCTTGATCGACGCGGTTAAATCGCCTGTTCCTCTGCCTGTGCTGTTTAACTTCTTCGTTTCCGCTTGAAACGCGTTCTTGATAACCTCGCCGCCAGCTTTCAGCATTTCCGGCACGGCTTCCATTGTCGCTTTGTCCCTCCGAAGCATTGCTTCTTGTACGTCGTCAAGCCCTGTTACGGTGAATTTAGCCATCTGCGCCGCTCCCTTCCGCTTCCGGAAGATTAACCAGCGTTAATTCCGTAAATTCTCCGTTCCCGTGCGTGTACGTCCGAAGGACGCGATACCGTTTCCCGCTTGAAACGGGATATTCCACGATCTGCTGTTCCTCATACTCGAAAGAATGAACGTCAAACTTCAATTCCGTTGTATATCCCGCCTGTTGCGCTTTGTAGAACTCCGAAAAGCCCACGGATTTCTTGTCAGCAAAAACCGTTGTCGCGGTTTCTGTGCGGGCGACGGGGAAGCCGTGTTCGTTCGTTGACGGCGAAGGATCGGATAGCGCGATCAAGGTTATTTGTTCGCCCCATCTCATTTCGCCGCCACCTCTCTTTCGATATAATCAGCCGCCAGCGATAGCGCGCATTTCAAATAGTCGTATGCGTTGCGGTAGCGCTCCGCGTCGTCATTGAAGCCGAATTCCGCCTTTGCATAAAGCACAACCGCCCGATCAAGAAGGGGATCGCCCAGCGTTTTACTGGACGATCCCGCTTCCGCCGGAATGTTGATACCGACAAGGCGAAGATCGGCAATCGCCGCGTTTATGAGGTCGGAAACTTCACCGTCAAGCGCCGTCCCGCTCAACCGCAACGCCAGCTTTACCTTGTCAAGCATTTGTCAGCCCTCCCACTTTAGGCGGTCGCCTTGACCAGCTTCACGATGGCTTCGCCGATAGCGGGCGCGCAATCGAAGATCGCGATACCGCTATATTTGTAGCTGTTCGTGTCGATGTCGTAGGCGCTCTTCACGCCGATATTTTCAGCAAGGTTCGCGCAAACCTTCTTGAAGTCGCCCAAGAAGGCTTCGTGATCCGCGACGTAATCGGACAGAAGAACGGGATAGCCGTACACGAAGTACGCGTTGTTCTGAACGGTTACAATGTGGTTCTTGCTGTTGTCCTGCAACGGCATAAAGTCGGTGAACAAGGTTTTCTTGTTCATAACGAACTTGCCGTTACGGTCATAGCCGGAAGGCAGAAGCCCGATCAACGTCTGCACGTTTGCGGCGGTAAGCGCGCCCGTCTTTGCAACGGTAACGCTGTTGGTCGCGCCCCAAGTGTTCGCTTTTTCAATGCCCTTCGGCTGGGAAGAACCCGTGCCGTTGATAAGCAAATCTTCGACTTTGCGGGCGATAGCTTCCGCCAGCATATTGACGATCCAGCTTTCAAACGCGGTAATGCTCATAGTCATTACAGTATCGGAAATCTGAACCAGCTTGACGATCTCATAACCGGAAAGGGAAACGGTGGTCAGCGTGTCAGCGGCGGCGGTAATGCTTGCGTTCTCGGTGTGGATCGCGGCGGCGTTGTTCGTGCCTTCGATCGCGAACTTTACAGCGCCCTTGACGTGCAGAAGGGTAACTTCATTCAGCATAGGTGCAAGCGTCTTTACCTTGCTGATGATCTCGTTCGCGGTCTGCGTCGGGATAACCTCCGCGCCCGCGCCGCTTGCGTTGCTGAATGCGCGCTTCTCTGCGTCGTTCAGCGGAAGGCGGCGAATGTTTTTCAGCCACGCGGAACGATATTCGGGCGTACCGAAGGGATCGTCGGGCGCGGCGTTGTCGTCGCCGTTGTTCTGCTGGAAGGAACGGGAAACAATGCCCGCGCCCTTCGCGATATTGTCAAGAATGCCGTTGCGCTTCTCGGCGGCGGCAATCAGTCCGGCGCGCTCTTCGGTAAGCTGTGTGGTTTCCTGCTCCAGCGCGTCAATCTCTGCGGCGGTCATTTCTGCGCCGCGCTGTTTGATCTCCTGCTTGATAGCCGCAAGGCGGGCTTCGATCTCTTTAATTCTCATTGTGTTAAACCTCCGTCATTAGTTTGATTTTCAAAAGTTTCTTCCGGCGTTCCAGCCGCTCCTGCTGTTCCCTTTCGATCACTCCGTCGAAATAGGATCGTGCCGAAATATCGGTATCGGCGTTCGCCGGAATGGATACCGCCGAAACGTCGTAAACCTTCGCAATTTTCAAGATCGTGCGTGTGCGTGTGTCGCGGTCGTAGCTATCTTCCGATACACGGAAAGCCCACGACATTTTCGTAACAAGTCCGTTCTTGATTTCCTCGAACATATCTTGCGCCGCGCGCGATTTCGACAAGTCCGCGAACGTGAAAAGCCCGTTATCGTTAGCTTC
>SFHN01000225.1 GCA_004555635.1 [Eubacterium] saphenum | reverse complement strand
ATTGTATATAAAATTTTTGTAGGCTATGGTAAATCGCAGAAATATTATCAATGGACTACTGGCGGGGGGGTCGCATCAAGCGGTAATAACAACGGCGCAGAGCCTTCCGACAAGGATATGACCGCATATCCCGGCGACATTGTTCATGCAAGAAGACTTGTTGTAACAAGCGACGACGCATACTGGATGGTATTTTCCTATGACGGCGGAAACACTTGGAACCTTTCCACAAAGGTTGACGGCGGCGAAGGAATGTTCAGCGCAGACTTCACCATGCCCGAAACCGATGCGGATACTCTTGTATTTGCACTCAAGATGGTTTCCAAAGCCGAATACGAGGATATGAAGCTTAATGCGGAAACTCCCGAAATGGCTCTTGAAGAAGCACAGGCGGCATATAAGGCAGCCCTTGAGGAAGCCTTTGCCGCATACGACAAGGACAGATACACCGCAGAAAATTATACCACCCTCCGCTATGCAAAAGAGGACGGCATAACCAATATTAACAAAGCAAAAGCCGTTACCGCGGTTGTAAATTACTTCAACATTGCTCTTGACGCAATGAAGGCTGTTCCGCAGAAGGCACAGGTTTATGTTGAGGTCAAGAACGAAACCTTCACCGAATCCTATGTGGATAACGACGGCAACACGATAACCCCTCCTTGGACGGGAACCCTTGTTGCGGAGTGGGTTGACATCGATGAAGATTCCACCATGATGAGCTGCGTTGTTAAGGCTCTCGGAAACCACGGCTATGTTGCAGACGGCGCAGAGAACGGCTATATCTCCAGCATAAACGGACTCGGCGAGTTCGGCGGCGGCTCCGACTCCGGCTGGATGGGCACGCTCAACGATTGGTTCACGAACTTCGGCTTCGGCGAATTCAGCGTTGCAAACGGCACGCTTAAAGCAGGCGACCGAATAAGCGTTCTTTACACTCAAACCCTCGGTTCCGATATCGGCGGTGCGGTAGAGGGCAATACCGATACCTCACTGAAAGCACTTTCCGCCACCAACGGAACCCTTGCTCCCGCCTTCGATAAGGAAACCACGAGCTATCTTCTCACCATGGACGAGGGCAAGCACACAGTAACCCTTAACTACACCGCAAACAACAAAGCGTTCCAGGTAAGAACCTATCTTAACCAGTACACTCCTTCCTCCGATGATTATTATGCATGCGGCGAAACCATATCCGTAAAAGAGGGCGATATAATCTATGTTTCCTGCGGCGATCCGGCATGGCCGTCCATGGCGGGCAACGATGCACTGAAGATTATTCCTCATGTTTATGAAATCACCGTTGTGGGCAGCAGCGGCGCAGTTGAAAAGCTCATAAAGGCTCTGCCCGCACCCGAAAAGCTCGAATATTCCGACAAGGGCGACGTTGAGAACGCAGAACGCCTCTTTGACGCTCTCGAAGAAGACGAACAAGCGAAGCTCGACGAACAGCTCAAAGCTAAACTGAGAAAGTGCATTGAAAGAATGGCTGAGCTTGAAAGAGTGAACGCAGTTGAAGAGCTTATCGCTGCACTTCCGGCGAAGCTCCCGATTTCCGACGAGGAAAAAATAAAAGTAGACGAAGCAAAAGACGCATTTGACGCTCTCGGCGAGGAGCTTCAAAAGGATGTAAAGAGCGTTTATACCAATAAACTCCTCTCTCTCCTGGGTCAGCAGAAGATTTACTTTGAATACAACGGCGGTAAGGTGAACGAGCGTATGCTCTTCACTCAGAAGAACGGCAAGCTGGCTGTTCTTCCTAAAACCGAAAAAGAAAACTTCCACTTTGACGGTTGGTATACCGAAAAAGACGGCGGCACTCAGATAAGCCTTGAAACTATCTTCACCGAAAGCTGCAAGCTCTATGCACATTGGCTTGATAATGTTCAGTATGTAGAAAAGCTTATCAGCGCAATCGGCGAAGTTGAGCTTACTGACGAATGTAAAGAAAGAATCGATGCTGCAAGAGCGGCAGTGGATGCACTTTCCGAAGAAGATAAGGTAAATGTAAGCAACTACGAGGTTCTCACCGCAGCGGAAGCCGAGTATGCCCGCCTTGTAAAAGAAGCCGAGGACAAAGCAGCCGCAAAGGCGGTTGACGATCTTATCGCGGCAATCGGCGAGGTTAAGCTCACCGAGGAATGTGATGCAAAGATTAAAGCCGCAAGAAAAGCTTTCAATGCCCTTACTCCCGAACAGAAAGCTTTTGTGAAGAACGAGAAGGCTCTCACCGATGCGGAAGCGGAGTATCAAAAGCTCTTTGATCAGCATAAAGCCGACGAAGCAGCGGCAAAAGTCGTTGACGAAGCGGTTGCGAAGCTCGCTCCCGTTACCCTCGAAAGCGGCAACGCTGTCAAAGCCGCAAGAAAGGCATTTGACGAACTCACTCCCGCACAGAGAGAACTCCTCAAGCCCGAAACCGAGAATAACCTCAAAGCAGCGGAAGCCGAGTATGCCCGCCTTGTAAAAGAAGCCGAGGACAAAGCAGCCGCAAAGGCGGTTGACGAAGCGGTTGCGAAGCTTGCTCCCGTTACTCTCAACAGCGGCAAAGCCATTGAGGCTGCAAGAAAAGCATTTGACGCACTTACTCCCGAGCAGAAGAAATTCCTTGCAAGCGACACAGAAAGCAAGCTTGTTGCAGCAGAGAACGAGTACAAGAAGCTCGTTAAAGAGGACGCAGACAAGAAGGCAGCCAAAGAGGTTGAGGACAAGATTGCGGCTCTCCAGCCCGTAACCAAGGACAGCGGCGATGCTATAAAAGCCGCCCGCGACGCATACAACGCTCTTACCGAGGAGCAGAAAGCACTTGTTTCCAAAGACTCCGTTGCGGCT
>SFHN01000224.1 GCA_004555635.1 [Eubacterium] saphenum | reverse complement strand
TCGCGCAGGTAGTACAGCTTAGCTCTGCGAACCTTACCGTTTCTTACTACCTCAACCTTCTCAACAGACGGAGAATGCAGGGGGAATACTCTCTCAATACCACAGCCGTGTGCTACACGTCTAACTGTGAAAGTCTCGCTGATACCGCCGTGCTTCTTGGCGATAACAGTTCCCTCGAACATCTGGATACGGCTCTTGTCGCCTTCCTTGATGCGTACGGAAACCTTAACAAGGTCGCCGACTTCAATGACGGGAGCGTTCTCCTTCATACTGCTCTGTGCGATGATTTTTAATGCGTCCATATTTTCCTCCTAGACGTTTGCGGATATTCTTGAAACCGACCTGTTCGGGCATTTTGCCAGGGGTCAATTCCCCTGTTTTCAGCGGACTATCCGTGTAATGTGTGGCTTTTCGCCGCGCACTAACTCACATTGCCATAAGCCCAAAAAGGGCATAGTTATAGCAACGGATACTAAATGCGATAATATTATAACACTTTTACCAAAAAAAATCAAGTGGTTTTTTTGCAGGATTTACAATATTTTTTTAGGAAAAACTGTATTTTTCGACGGAAATTTCGTGGAATCGCTGAAGATACTGCTCCGTAACGTCCTCGGCGGTCATTGCAAACGTCAGCGCGCGCGACAGCTCGTCCTTGCTTTCAAGGCAGCGAATTATCCCCTGCTCGACAGAATTTCCTGCAAAGCCCGCTTTTGAGAAATCCTCGGGAAGCGCGCGGAGCTTAAGCAAGGCTCTTGCACCGTTTGCCGCAAAAACATCACCCGACAAGTATTTCGGGACGGAACTTTCGCCGCAGAACACCTCAAAGGCAGCCTCACAGCGGGCGCGGTCGGTCTGTATCGCGCGGACATCGCTCTGCGAGATGAAAAAGTCCTCGCCGATGTACAGCAAATCCCGGTCGGTCATTATCCCGTCGCTGTCGATTATCCCCTCGCCCAGCATAAGGCTCGCCGCCGAAAACGCGCCCGACGGCGCAATGCCGACGCTTTCGCTGTCGCCGACAACTCCATAGCACAGCGCGCCTTCGCTCTCGCGCTTTACCTCGTCGATAGCGCCGCGCTCCGCAGACATTCCGCCCTCAAGCGCGGTTCCGTCAAAAGCTCCCGCAAGGGGAAAAGCGGCGCAGCGTGGCACGCCGTCCTTAACCTGCGCGATATAAAGCTTGTCCGCGAAATCCGCCGCAAGGCAGTCGCCGTCCGGCAGCGCAAGCAGCGACGCGGTAAACCTCCCGCTTATTTCCGCGGAAATATACGGCATAACGAACAGCTCGGTTTCGGGGCGCAGGTATAGCTCGACAGGGCTAAGCTTTTCCTCGATAAAACAGGACAAATGTACGGGCGCTGCAAAGCCGATTTTCTTCAAAGCAGAAGCGGGAATCCCGTACTCCTTTCCCGAGAGCGAAAACAGCCGCGAAAGCTGCGAAGCGACATTATCACAGGTTATGTGCTCACCGCAAAGCGAGGTTCTTGCATAGCGCCGCGAAAGCGCAAGGTCGTAAAAAACGACCGAAATGCGGTAGGGGGTAATGTCAACCGCGGCGCAAAGCTCGCTGCTGCGCTCGGTCCGATATTTTTCACGGGAGAGCTGCGGATTTTTCAGCATATTTTTTCTCCTTATATTTAATACGGTTAGGTACTATATATAGTTATAGCATATCCCAAAGATTTTTTCAAGCGTTTTGCTATTATGTATATAGTAGTAAAATTTCTGAAATCTATTGAAATCCGTGTCGTTTTTTGTTATAATATATGTATAAAAAAATACGAAAGGCAGCGCGTATGTATTATAATCACCTTATCGATATGGACGACTACTCCGTGTCCCGCTGGAACTCAATTGTGGAGCTTGCCTGCGACATCAAGCGCAGACCCGAAAGCTATGCACAGAAATGCAGCGGGAAAATTATGGCAACGCTTTTTTACGAGCCGTCAACACGCACGCAGATGAGCTTTCAGGCGGCTATGATTCGCCTTGGCGGCAGCATTATCGGCTTTGATAACCCCGGCAACTCCTCCGTTGCAAAGGGCGAGAACCTTAAGGACACCGTGAAAATCGTCAGCACCTACTCCGACATTCTTGTTATGCGGCATTCGCAGGAGGGTTCTGCGCGCGCGGCATCAATCTGTGCGGACTGCCCTGTTATCAACGCAGGCGACGGCGGACATCTTCACCCGACGCAGACGCTTACCGATATGCTTACGCTGAAGCTTGAGCTTGGCAGGCTGGACAACCTTACAATCGGGCTTTGCGGCGACCTTAAATACGGCAGAACCGTTCACTCGCTGATAAAAGCACTGTCCTGCTACCCGAACAACAAGTTTATTCTGATTTCCACCGACAAATCCGTCAACCCCACCAACATCATGGGCGCCTCCAAACGGCTGTGCGAGATGGTGATCCAGTGCCGGACCGACAGTAAAACCTCCTTTGCGGCGGTGCGGTTCGGCAATGTGCTGGGCAGCAACGGATCGGTGATTCCGCTGTTCCAGAAGCAGATTGAGAAGGGCGGCCCCGTCACCATCACCGACAAGCGGATCATCCGGTATTTCATGACCATTCCCGAGGCCAGCCAACTGGTCATGCTGGCCGGAGCAATGGCCCGCCGCGGCGAGCTGTTTGTGCTCAACATGGGCAAGCCGGTGCGCATTCTGGATCTGGCGGAAAATATGATTCGGCTCTTCGGTCTGGTGCCCTACCGGGACATTGACATTGTGGAAGTGGGTCTGCGCCCCGGTGAAAAGCTCTATGAGGAGCTTTTGATCCGCACCGAGGACATGGAGCGTACCGACAACGATATGATTTTTGTGGAGCGCGACACCCCCCTGAC
>SFHN01000223.1 GCA_004555635.1 [Eubacterium] saphenum | reverse complement strand
GAACTTATTAAAATTCTGCTCTCCCCTGCTATTCTTTCAGTGGTTATCGGGCTGTTTTTCTTCTTCTCGGGGATAAAGCTTCCCAAAATTATTACGCAGCCGCTTGACTATCTCGCCGCGCTGAATACGCCGCTCGCGATGATTGTTTCGGGCGCTACAATTGCAAAGGCGGGGCTGAAGCAAGCGTTTGCACAAAAGCGGATTTACTTCGCTCAGGCAGCAAAGCTGATGATAATCCCGCTGGTGCTTGCTCCAATACTTGCGGTTATGGAACTGTTCGGCGCAGACCATATCGTCACAAGCACGGTGTTGATGGTTGCAGCCGCACCGACCGCGTCTGCAACGATTATGTTCGCATACCGCTTCGGCAAGGACGAGAACTACGCCTCGCACCATTTTGCGCTGTCAACGGTGGCAAGCATTCTCACAATGCCACTTGTTATGGTAGTAGGAGAGTGGATTTCGGGGGTTATAACACAATATAGTGTATAGGCGCTTTTGGCTAATGATTATATTGTACAAATATGCCAAGAAAATCTATATATTTTTGGCACAATTGAGCGTTGAAAAAAGGCTGTGAAAGTGGTATAATCATAAATGTAATAAATCAGCAAGATAGTATAGTAGCTTATGGCTAACATACTTCTTAATATATTTTCCCCAATTATTTCAGCCGGTAAAACTGTTTTCCCCAAACAGTCGGCAGATTGATTTTCACTTTCCTCAGACGCCCCCTTGTCTGGGGATTTTTTTTGCCCGCATATAGGTTTCGCGGGAAAAGGAGGAATACCATGGACGTTTTGCTGTGGGCGGGCGCGGGTGAAATCGGCACGGCTATTGTGCGGCGAGTTGGCGCGGGAATGAAGATAATCGCCGCGGATATTAACCCCGAAAAAGCGGAAAACGCGGCGGAGGCGCTTAACAGTGCGGGGTTTGACGTGCTGCCGCTGAAGGCGGATATCTCCTCGGGAGAGGAGGTGCGTTGGCTTATCGGCGAGGCGCAGCGCTTCGGAGAGATTACCGCGCTAATCAGCACGGTCGGCGCGCCGCCGTCAAAAACGCCGATAGAGCGGATTATTTCGTCGGAGCTTTGCGGCACGGCGGTTTTGCTGGAGGAGGTCGGCAGTGTTATCGCGGTGGGCGGCGCGGGACTGGTTGTGTCGAGCGCTGCAGGACACCGCCTTGACCCTCTCGGCGTGGAGGCGGACGAGCAGCTTGCCGTCTGCCCTGCGGAGGAGCTTTCGCGGCTCGGAATGCTCTCGCGCGAAAAAATCCGCGACAGGCTGCACGCGCATATGCTTGCGCATTACGGGGTGCAGAAGCGCGCTGCGGCGCAGGCGGTGCGTTGGGGCGAGCGCGGCGCGCGGCTTAACTGCCTGTTGGTCGGGCTTACCGCTTCTTCGGCGGCGCGGCAAGAGCTTTGCGGCGGCAGGGGCGAGGAGTATCGCAATATGTATATGAAAGCGCCTGCGGGGCGGCTTTGCACGGCGGACGAGATTGCGGGCGCGGCGGAGTTTCTGATGAGCAAAAGCGCCGCGTTTATCACGGGAGCGGAGCTGCTGATTGACGGAGGAGCGACGGCGGAGTACCGCTTTGGGGCGCTGCGGCCACAGTAACGGTCAGGCGCGTGTCTGGGGATTATTTAAGCAGGCAGATGACGGCGGGGACAAAAGCGCCCCGTTGAATTTTAGATCACTCCCGCGCGAATAAAATTCAAAAAAATAAGCCGCTTCCCTGTTTCGGCGCAGGAAGCGGCTTCAGCTTATCGAAAAAGTGGTTTTTGCCCGCGAAGCGGGCTTTTGAAATCCGTTTTTTGCCACGGGTTTCCCGGGGCAAAAAACACTTCTATCCGCACAAGTGTACAATTTTTCGGCACAGCCGAAAAATGTGCGCGCAGGGCGGATGTTTTCTGTCGGAAAGGTCTTTAGACTTTTTCGACAGACTAAAAGCCGCTTCCCTGTTCGCGCAGGAAGCGGCTTTTGCTGTTTATGAATTGCTGCCGTATTTCTCAATGTCGCGGCGGCGGATTTCAGTGCGCATTATCTTGCCGCTGACCGTCTTGGGAAGCTCCTCGACAAACTCGACGCGGCGAGGATACTTGTACGGCGCGGTGTTCTTCTTGACGTGGTCCTGAAGCTCCTTCGCAAGCTCGTCGGACGGCTTGTAATCCTTCGTCAGAACTATCGTCGCCTTTACAACCTCGCCTCTTATCGGGTCGGGACAGCCCGTTATCGCGCACTCGAGAACCGCAGGGTGCGTCATAAGAACGCTCTCAATCTCAAACGGACCGATGCGGTATCCGCTCGACTTTATCTGGTCGTCGTTTCTGCCGACATACCAATAGTAGCCGTCGGCGTCACGGGTCGCGGTATCTCCCGTGTGGTAAAGACCGTCGTGCCAAGCGTCGTTCGTGATGTCGGGGCTTTTGTAGTAGCCGCGGAACAAGCCGGGCGTGTGCGTAAACGGACCGCGGACGCAAATCTCGCCAAGCTCGCCGTCGGGAACAATGTTGCCCTCGGCGTCAACAAGCTCGATGTTGTACAGCGGAGTGGGTTTGCCCATAGAGCCGGGTTTCGGCTCCATTCCGCGCAGCGTTCCGATAAGACAGGTGCTTTCCGTCTGCCCGAAGCCCTCCATAAGCTTTATTCCCGTGTATTCGTACCACTTGTTGAACACCTCGGGGTTAAGCGCCTCGCCCGCAATCGTGCAGTATTTCAGCGAAGAAAGGTCGTAGTTTCCAAGTCCCGCTTTGATAAAGAAGCGGAACATCGTCGGCGGCGCGCAGAACGTCGTTATCTTGTACTTCTCCATTATCGCGAGCATATTCTCGGGGATAAACTTGTCGAAGTCGTAGACG
>SFHN01000222.1 GCA_004555635.1 [Eubacterium] saphenum | reverse complement strand
GACAACGGATAAAAAGGTCAATCAGGTAACTGGTGACCTTTTTCGTTTATATCCGACTGCCGAAAAGATGGCGCAGATACCGGAGTCAGAGCTGCAGGAACGCATAAAGATCATAGGGATGTACCGCCAGAAATCAAAAAACGTCATAGCGCTCAGCCGCATACTGGTCGAGAAATACGGCGGCGAAGTGCCGGATGACCAGGAAAAACTCATGGAGCTGCCGGGCGTTGGCAGAAAAACGGCAAATGTAGTGATGTCAGTGGCGTTCGGACATCAGCGCATAGCCGTCGATACACACGTTTTCAGAGTATCAAACAGGATAGGCATCGCCCGGGGCGATGATGTACTTAAGACGGAACATTCGCTCATGGAAAATATTCCGGAGGATATGTGGACGAAAACGCACCACATGCTCATATGGCACGGCCGCATGATATGCGACGCAAGAAAGCCTAAGTGCAGCGAGTGCCCGCTTGACGGCATATGCATGAAAAACGGGCTGAAATAAGTCAGCCGGTAATATGCCTGCGGCGCCAGGGGAAGCGCGCGCCCGGCGCGCGAACAGAAACTGCATCGAAATTATATGATGCGAAGCAGGCAGACATATGATATACTCTTAAACTGTTAAGCAATAAACACAGAATAAAACAGAATAAAAAGGATAAATTTATGGCAGAAAACAATAACGTGCAGGAAGTAAACTACGGCGCCGACGATATACAGGTGCTGAAGGGTCTTGACCCCGTAAGAAAGCGCCCCGGTATGTATATCGGTTCGACGGGCGAGGGTGGTCTTCATCACCTCGTTTACGAGATTGTCGATAACGCGATTGACGAGGCGCTTGCGGGATACTGCACAGAAATAGACGTGAGCATTCTCCCCGGGGATATTATCCGCGTTATAGATAACGGACGAGGAATCCCCACCGCGATAAATTCCTCCGAGGGCATTTCCGCGGCAACGCTCGTTTTCACCGTGCTTCACGCAGGCGGTAAATTCGGCGGCGGCGGATACAAGGTGTCGGGCGGTCTGCACGGCGTTGGCGCGTCGGTTGTAAACGCGCTGTCGGAGTGGCTTGAGGTTGAAATTCACGACGGAAAGAACGTTCATTTTCAGCGCTTTGACCGCGGCGAGTACAAGGAGCCGATTAAGATTATCGGAGAAACCGACCACACGGGCACGCAGGTTACGTTTAAGCCGGACGGCGAGATATTCCACACTACCGTTTTCAGCTACGATATTCTTCAGGAAAGACTTCGCGAGCAGGCGTTTCTTAACGGCGGACTGAAGATAAAGCTTCACGACCTGCGCGACGAGGAAAACCCCGTGAACGAGGTTATGCAGTATGAGGGCGGAATTTGCAGCTATATCGAATGGCTGAATAAAAAGCGCGGAGCAGAGGTTCTTCACCCCGACATTATTTACCTCGGCGGCACGATAAATAACATCAACGTTGAGGTTGCGTTCCAGTATACAACGGACTTTAACAGCGAGGTTTTCCGCTCGTTTGCAAACAACATTCACACGGGCGAGGGCGGTATGCACGAAATCGCGCTCAAAAAGGCACTAAGCAAGGTTATTAACGACTACGCAAAGGCATATAAGGAAGCCAACGAGAAGAATAAGCCCAAGAAAAAGGCTGCCGCAAAGAAGGGCGAGGAAGAAAAGCCTTTTACCGGTTACAGCGGCGAGGCAATCAGAGAAGCAATTAACGCGATTATCTCCGTGAAGCTTCCCGAGTGCGAATTTGAGGGACAGACAAAGGGAAAACTCGGAAACCCCGAGGTTCAGCCCGTTGTTTACAAGATAGTTACCGAGCAGCTCACATATTATTTTGAGGAGCACCCCGAAACCGCCCAGATAATTATGAACAAGGCGGCAAATTCGCAGGCGGCGCGCGACGCGGCAAAGAAAGCTATGGAAGCAAAGCGCAAGTCCGTTATGGACGGACAGGGAATGCCCGGAAAGCTTGCGGACTGCTCCGAGAGCGACCCGACGCGTACCGAAATATACATCGTCGAGGGAGATTCTGCGGGCGGCTCGGCAAAGAGCGGCCGCGACAGACGTTTTCAGGCTATTCTCCCGCTTTGGGGCAAGATGCTTAACGTTGAAAAGGCGAGAGCCGACAAGGTTTACAATAACGAAAAGCTTTCTCCGGTAGTAAAGGCGTTAGGCACGGGTATTGCTGACGACTTTGATATTGAAAAGCTGCGCTATGGGCGTATCGTTATTATGGCGGATGCCGATGTCGACGGTGCGCATATCAGAACACTTTTGCTGACGTTCTTTTTCCGCTTTATGCGTCCGCTGCTTGAACAGGGTCACGTTTATATTGCGCAGCCGCCGCTGTTTAAAGTCAGCCGCGGAAAGCAGGTTCGCTATGCGTTCTCCGACGAGGAGAGAGATGAGTATATTGCAGAGCTTGGCGGCGACGGAGGAAAAACCGACGTTCAGCGCTACAAAGGTCTTGGTGAGATGGACCCCGAGCAGCTTTGGGAAACCACAATGAACCCCGAAACCCGAACTATGCTTCGCGTAAGCGTTGAGGACGCGGCAAAGGCGGACGAGATAATGACCATTCTTATGGGCGACAAGGTTGAGCCAAGACGCGAGTTTATCGAGCAGAACGCAAAGCTTGCGGTTAATCTTGACTTCTGATATATTTTTCCGGAGGTGATTCATATTTCAAACGGACTTTTGCCCGATATAGAGAATATTTCCCCGCAGCCCGAGGAGCTTGTTTCTTTCAGCTATGACAACACACTGGACGAAATAGACGGCGCTATGGAAACCTTCCAAAAGACGTTTGCGCGGCGGAAAGGGCTTCTCCCTATGATTGCATACGGGTTCTTTACGTTTGCGATTGTCGTTGCGATTGTG
>SFHN01000221.1 GCA_004555635.1 [Eubacterium] saphenum | reverse complement strand
TTTCGTGACGATACCTATATAATATTACCCTATTTTCGGTTTTTTTGCAAGGGGTTTTTCAAAAATTTTTTTGCTTTTTCGGCTTATTGTATTACTTATACTAAAACCACCTGTAAATATTAGTAATATTAAATAAATAATTCCGCCCGATACTATGGAAAAACCAACTGATAAGATATCCGAAACCCTGCCTCCAATCAGATTATAGCAGATTTTTGCAGTAATTCCGCAGCAAATTCCGCACAAGACAGGCGGTATTACTGCTTTGAAGATAACCTTTTTCATTGACGGAATATATTTTGCAAGAACAATCACCCCTGGAATTGTCATCGCGGCATATCCCGCGATACTTGCCGCAGCCGCACCTGCAATGTTAAGCGACGGCACAGAAAGCAACACGTGATTAAGCACAAGCTTTAACGCAACCGACCCTATCATAAGAAACAGCGGAACCTGCGCCTTGTCGATTGCTTGAAAAACGCCGAACAGGGCGGTTGCGGTTGTCATAAAAATTCCGCCGAAAGTAAGTATATAGAAGCTGTCAAGGCAAACACTTACCTCCGCGAGCCGCGATTTGTACAGCAGCTTTAGTATCGGCTCGGCAATCGAAAATGCGCCTATGCAGGCAGGCGCGGATATCAGCGCAGACGCTCTGAACAGCGCGAACGTGCTTTTTTCGAGCTGCACAGCGTCCTTTTTCGCCCAAGCGTAGGTTATCTCCGGAAGCGCGGTTTTTTCAGTCATTCCTGCAAACGACGGTATAAGCATAAAAATCGACATAGCAATTCCCGTGTAGCTTCCGTACATAAAGTTAGGCAGTCCTTTCAGTCCGCCCGAGTATCTTACAACTTCCGAAAATGCGCGGCTGTAATAACCGCTGTTTTCGGCAATTGAGGCTTCAAGCGTCTGCGTAACCGTTATCAAGTCAACAAAGCTCACGCAGTTCATCACGAGCGCCGAAGCCGCAATAGGAGCCGCCTCGCGCAGCAGCATAAGACAAACTCCGCACCTTTTTCCGCACAACCGAGGAAAATGCTCTTTACGCTTGTATTTCCTGTCAGCAAAAAGAAGCGTTATCAACCCGAATAGCTCGCTTATGCTAACCCCGAGAATTGCGCCCGCCGCCGCATACGGCAAAGCCGCTTCGTATGCCTGTTCCGCTGTGCTGAAGTGCTGTCCGAAAAGCTCCTTGCCCTCAAGGAATGCGTTGTTGTACAGCGCAATAACCGAATAGGACAGCGCAAGCCCGAATACGGCTCTGGAGCAAGCTTCGGCGGCTGAAGCTGCCGAAGACGGCATAACGTCCGACAACCCCTCATAATATCCGCGCACAACGCACGCAACACAGCAAATCATCACTGCAGGAGAAATGCAAAGAATTGCCGCAAAGCTCTGCGGCGAGCCTGCGATATGCTCCGAAAACGGCTTTGCAAGCAGCGCGACAGTAAGTGTGCCGCAAAGTCCAATCACCGAAAACAGCGCCATAGCCGTTTTCTTGATATTATACGCTTCGGAAAGATTGCCGCTCGCAAGGCTGCGTGCGGTTATTCTTGTGATTACTGTCGGAATACCCGCAGCAGTCAGCGCGAAAACAGGGGAGTATAGTCCGTATGCTGTTGAGAAATAGCCCATTCCCGTACCGCCCAGAAGATTCATCAGCGGAATTTTGAAAAGAGCGCCAACAATTTTTGTTATCAGCATTGAAGCAAACAAAATAATCGTGTTCTTTATGTAATTCTTCTCCGTCATTATCAGTTGTCCTTTCAGTATGCTTTGTACATATTTATTTGGACAACACTGCTATTATTCCGTAACCAAAAAATATCCCCTCGCATAAAATCTAGTAACGGCAAATGCTGATTACTATGAAAGGAGAAGCTTTTATGGATATCTATAACGAAAGTATGCATACGGTTAAACGAGTCGGCTATACCTATGTACCCATACAGAGAATGGAAAAGGTGTATTCCCCAAACAAAGCGCTCAGAGAGGGCACAATTTTCCCCGAGCTGAACATTACTATCGATGAATACGAAAGGGGGCTTTACAATGGTAAATAATATGCATTCATCGCCAAACCGCGTAATGCGAAACGCTCCGCAGCAGAATATTCAAAGCGCAAAGCCCGCCTGCGAGGAACTCTTGAGAGCAATTATGGAGGCGGATTTCTTCGCGCTTGACTTGCAGCTTTATCTTGACACGCACCCTGACGACAAGCGCGCCGTAGAAATGCACCGCGAAGCGGTTAAGCAGTACAAAGCCTGCGTTGCTGCGTTCGAAGACAGCTTCTATCCGCTTACCGCACGCTCAGCGGGCAGGGAAGGCTGCTGGGATTGGCTTGAGGGAAATTTCCCTCCTAAGAGCTGAGAGGAGGACGAAATATGTTTATTTTTGAGAAAAGAACCCAGATTCCCGTCTGCATAAAAAACAGAAATCCCCGCCTCGCAGGGATTATCCTAAGTCAATATGGCGGGCCCGACGGCGAGCTTAGCGCGTCACTGCGCTATTTGTCGCAGCGCTTCACAATGCCTGACAATATGGGCAAGGCGCTTTTGACAGATATTGGCACGGAGGAACTCGGGCATCTGGAAATAGTTGGTTCGATTGTGGCACAGCTTACCGATGGCGAGGGCGCAAAGAGCTTTGACAAATACGGCAAAGGCGACTATTATGTTGACCACGCAAACGCCGTTTACCCTGCAAGCGCTTCAGGCTCGCCATTCACAGCGGCGTATCTTCAGAGCAAAGCTGACCCGATTGCAGACCTTGTTGAGGACCTTGCCGCCGAGCAAAAAGCGCGTGCAACATATGACAATATCCTACGTTTGTCTGACGACCCCGATGTTAATGAGGTAATAAAGTTTCTGCGCGAACGCGAGGTAATTCACTTCCAGCGTT
>SFHN01000220.1 GCA_004555635.1 [Eubacterium] saphenum | reverse complement strand
TTTATGACAAACGCAGAGCGCCGCATTCCCGTGCAGTACGCAAAGCGCGTTGTCGGCAGAAAGATGTACGGCGGTCAGTCTACTCACATTCCGATTAAGGTTGCGATGTCGGGCGTTATGCCTATCATCTTCGCGATGTCGCTGATGAGCCTGCCGCAGACAATCTGCTACTTCTTCGGCATAGATGGCAGGGGCGAAGGCTTCTGGCACGGTTTTGTAAGACTGTTCAGCCAGCAAAGCCCTCTCTACGCAGTAATCTACTTCCTGTTGATTATCGCGTTCAACTACTTCTATGTATCCATTTCCTACAATCCTGTTGAGATAGCAAACAACCTCAAGAAGAACAACGGTGCAATCCCCGGCTACCGTCCGGGCAAGCCCACCAGCGACTTCATCTACAACTCTCTCAACAAGATTACACTGATAGGCGCTATATTCCTCGGAATTATCGCCATCTTCCCCATTATCTTTACGCTCATCACGGGCCTCAACGTTTCACTCGGCGGGACCACGATGCTTATCGTTGTCGGCGTTGCTCTTGAAACCGTAAGAGTTCTTGAGAGCCAGATAATGACGCGCCATCACAAGGGCTTCCTTGATTAAACCGGCTGACGCAGCCTCGGCGGCGGGCTTTCCGCTGCCGAATGCGAAGGCTTTTCGACACGCTTTATAAGGAGTATTGCTATGAATATGATTTTTTTAGGCGCTCCCGGTGCCGGTAAGGGTACACAAGCCGAGGTTGTCTGCAAGGAGCTCGGCATTCCCGCAATTTCCACAGGAAATATGCTTCGCGAGGCAGTTAAGCTCGGCACTCCCGCCGGTCTTGCAGCCAAGGAGAAGATGGACGCGGGCGATCTTGTCCCCGACGAAATCGTAATCGGTATTCTCAAGGACAGAATTGCTCAGGATGACGCAAAGAACGGCTTCATTCTCGACGGCTTTCCCAGAACCGTTTCGCAGGCGGAGGCGCTCGAAAAGATGGGCGTAAACATCGACAAGGTCGTTGAAATCGACGTACCCGACGAGAAGATTACCGCGAGAATGTCCGGCAGACGCGTTTGCGAAGGCTGCGGAAACTCCTACCACATCGAGTTCAAGCCCACAAAGGTAGAGGGCATATGCGACGCGTGCGGCGCAAAGGTCGTACAGCGTGCCGACGACAAGCCCGAAACCGTGCTCTCCCGTCTTGCAACCTATCACGAAAAGACCGCTCCCCTCAAGGACTTCTATGCCGCAAGAGGAAAGCTGGTAACGGTTAAGGGTCAGGACGAGATTGCTGAAACCTCAAAGCTTACGCTCGCTGCTATCAAGGGCTAAGCCGTTTAAGAGAGCAGGAATCTTATGATTCAGTTAAAAAACTCAACCGAGCTTAAAATGATGATGAAGGCTGGCGAGCTTGCCGCACAGGCGCTCGAGCTTGCCGGAAAAAACGCCTGCGCAGGCATCTCGACATGGGAGCTTGACAGGATTGTAAAGGACTATATCGTGTCCAAGGGCGGAAGCTGTCCCTGCAAGGGGTACGGCGGCTTTCCCGGCCACAACTGCTTTTCGGTGAACGAGGAGCTTATCCACGGTATCCCCTCAAAGAAGAAAATCCTCAAAGAGGGCGACATTCTTTCGTGTGATATCGTCGCGGAGCTTAACGGCTTTATGGGCGATAACACAAAGACGTTTGCGATAGGTCGGGTTTCCGACGACGCGCAGCGGCTGATGAAGGCAACCGAGGAGGCGCTTTACAAGGGCATTGAGCAGGCGGTTGCGGGTAACCGTGTCGGTGATATCTCTAATGCTGTTCAGACGCATATCGAGAGCTGCGGCTACGCAATAGTGCGGCAGTTTATCGGTCACGGCGTCGGCAGGGAGATGCACGAGGAGCCGGAGGTTCCGAATTTCGGGACCAAGGGCAGGGGACCGCGGCTGGTTCCGGGTATGACGATAGCGATTGAACCGATGGTAAACACAAACTCGCCCGAGATAAGGATTTTGGGCGACAAGTGGACGGTGGTCACGACGGACGGCTCGCTGAGCTGCCACTTCGAGCACACCGTTGCCATAACAAATGGCGAGGCGCTTATACTCACGCTCACGGAGCACTGACGATATGGAAATAAGCAAGGGCACGGTTGTTATAAGCTCCGCGGGGCACGACAAGGGACAGTGGTTCGTCGTGACAGGTGCTGACGGAGGATATGTATTTATCGCCGACGGAAAGGAGCGAAAGCTCTTATCCCCGAAAAAGAAAAATATCAAACATATCCGCGTTACCTCAAGGGTTATACCCGAGGGGGAAATGACGGATAGAAAACTGCGCAGGGCGCTTAACGCAATGTGCGCGGAAAGCATCGCCGAGGAGAGTGAATAGCTTGTCTAAAGAAGATGTATTAGAAGTTGAAGGCGTTATTCTCGAGGCGCTCCCGAACGCTCAGTTCAAGGTGGAGCTCTCGAACGGTCACCAGATTTTGGCTCACATCAGCGGCAAGCTGAGAATGAACTACATTCGCATACTGCCCGGTGACAAAGTGACCGTTGAAATGTCGCCTTACGATCTGACAAAGGGTCGTATCACATGGCGCGCCAAGTGATTGCGGCAAAGTAAACAAACCTTAAAGGAGGGTATTTCAATGAAAGTAAGACCTTCAGTTAAGCCTATGTGCGACAAGTGCAAGGTTATCAAGCGCAAGGGCAAAGTAATGGTTATCTGTGTTGAACCTAAACACAAGCAGAGACAGGGTTGATAAACGCCCTGATTCCACGTTAAGGAGGAAGAAACATGGCAAGAATCGCTGGTGTAGACCTGCCTAAGGAGAAGCGCGTAGAAATAGGTCTGACCTATGTATACGGCATCGGCAGAAAGACAGCAAACGACATACTGGCTAAGGCGGGCGTTAATCCCGATACCCG
>SFHN01000219.1 GCA_004555635.1 [Eubacterium] saphenum | reverse complement strand
TCGTCCGCAGTTCTATTTCAGAACTACTGACGTTACCGGCGTTATCTCCCTTCCGGAAGGCACTGAAATGTGCATGCCCGGCGACAACGTTGAAATGAGCGTTGAGCTTATCACCGAGATCGCTATCGAAGAAGGTCTTCGTTTCGCTATCCGTGAAGGCGGACGTACCGTTGGTTCAGGCGTTGTTACCGCTATCGATGACTGATTACTGCTTAGCAGGGATTGTCGCTTTTAGCGCTTCTCAAAAAGCATAATTAAAAATTAAAGCTATAATTTGCATTGAGTTTTCTCTTTGCAAGTTATAGCTTTTTTGTTTGTCTGTTAAATTGTCTTAATAATCCGTCAGAATGACCGTCAGGTCGTTGACGTTTGTTCCCGTCGGCCCGGTAACAAGCAAATCTCCGCCGAGCTTCAGCGCATGATAGGAATCGTTGTTTTCAAGAGCTGAAAGCGGATCAAGACCGCCTTTTTTAATGCGGAAAAAGCTTTTTCCGTCCGCAATTCCGCCTGCGGCGTCGGTAGGTCCGTCGGTACCGTCCGAGCCGGCGGAAGCAAAAACAATCCCCTTTTTTCCCTTGAGCGCGATTGCCGCGGCAAGAGCCATCTCCTGATTCCTGCCGCCAAGCCCGTTGCCCTTGAGAGTTACGGTTGTTTCTCCGCCTGCAATGTAGGCGTGTTTTCCTTTTTCTTCCGGAATTTCCGCAATCAGCCTTGCCGCCTCTTCCCTTGCTTCGCCGCAAAGCGAACGGGAGAGTGAGGTGACCTCATAGCCGAGCATAGCCGCCTTTTCTTCGGCGGCGAAAGACTCATACTGACCTGCCGCAAATTCAGCCGCGGCAAGGGCGTCTTCGAGACTCAGAGGCTGCTTTGCTTTTTCGGTTTCGTCAACGGTTTCGGGACTTATGTAAGGCGTTTCGTCCGCGGCGATTTCAGCATTTTCCGCTGCGCTTTTCGATAAGCTCCTTTGCTTCCTCGCGCTTAAGCGTCGGGAGAGTTCCCGTAAGAACGAACGTAAGCCCGTTAAACTTATCGGACACCTTCCCGTCGGAGTAGGTCATATTCACTCCAAGTTCACGAAGCCGCTCAATAAGCTTAATCATATGCGGCTCGCGAAGCGCTGTATACACGTTCTCCGCGAGGACTTCGCCGATGTTGTCGATAGCGGCAAGCTCGTCCTTTTCGGCAGCCATAAGAAAGTCCATACTGCCGAACTTTTCGCACAAAAGCGTTGCGGTACGCTGACCGATGCCGCGTATTCCAAGCGCATATACCAAGCGGTTAAGCTCGTTGCTTTTGGATTTTTCGATGGCAGCAAGCAGATTTTCGGCAGACTTTGTACCGAAACGGTCAAGCGCAGTAAGCTGCTGAAGCTCAATCGTGTAAAGGTCGGCGACAGTGTGAATTACACCCGAATTAACAAGCTGCTCAACAATCGCCTCGCCAAGACCGTCGATGTTCATAGCCGCTCTTTCCGCAAAATGTTCTATCGAACGAAGAAGCTGCGCGGGGCAGTCGATATTACGGCAGCGGATAACCGCCTCGTCGCTGTCGCGAAGCGCCTCTCCCCCGCACACGGGGCAAACGTTCGGGATAACAAAAGGCACGGAGTTTTCCGCGTGAGAAACAGAACGGATTACCTCGGGAATTATATCTCCCGCCTTGCGGACTATTATGATGTCGCCTACGCGGATATCCTTGTCCGTGATATTGTCCTGATTGTGCAGCACCGCGCGGGACACGGTTGTTCCCGCAAGCTGAACGGGGTCAAACACCGCAACGGGCGTAAGCGCACCGGTTCGTCCGACGTTGATTTCGATAGCGTTGAGCTTTGTCTGCTTTTCCTCGGGGGGATATTTGAACGCAACCGCCCACTTCGGCACTTTTGTTGTAGAACCGATTTCCTCACGCAGGGCAAAGCTGTTCACCTTTACGACGGCGCCGTCAATGTCATATGGCAGCTCGCGCCGCATTGCACCGATTTGCGCAATCCGCTCAAGAACCTCTTCTGCGCTGCGGCAAAGCTTCGGCTCGGGCACGGTGTTGAAGCCAAGTGATTTGATGTATTCAAGCGACTCATAGTGCTCGCGAAGCTCTTTTCCTTCTATTCTCTGAATATTGAAGCAGAAGATGTCAAGCTTTCTTGAAGCGGTAATGCTGCTGTCCTTCTGCCTTAACGAGCCTGCGGCGGCATTGCGGGGGTTTTTCGGAATTTGCTCGCCGTTTTGCTCCTGCTTTATGCAAAGCTCCGCAAAGCTCTTTTTCGGCATATAAACCTCGCCGCGAACCTCAATGAAAGGCAGCTTCTCATTTAACGCAAGCGGAACAGAGCGGATAGTTTTAAGGTTTGGGGTGATGTCCTCGCCGATAAAGCCGTCGCCGCGGGTCGAACCGCGGACAAAAGCGCCGTCCTTGTATTCGAGCGACACCGAAAGTCCGTCGATTTTCGGCTCAACGACAAACTCCGTCACACCCTGCTCCGTCATACGAGCGACAAAATCGGCAACCTCGCTCTCGCTGAAAACGTCCTGAAGGCTGCCCATTTGTACAGCGTGCTGAACCTTCTCAAAGGTTGTAGAAACCGTGCCGCCGACGCGCTGCGTCGGGGAATCGGGCGTTTGCAGCTCGGGAAAGCTGTGTTCGATTTCGCGAAGCTCACGCATTAGCGCGTCATATTCGTCGTCCTCTATCGAGGGCGAATCCAAGTCGTAGTAGTTGTGGTTGTGCTTTTCAATGGTAATTCGCAGTTCTTCGGATCTTATCCTTGCTTCAAAAATGTCCATTGTTTCACTCCGTTTTTTTTTTTTAGTCTATCACAGCGCCGTAATCCTGTAATGTTCCGACAAGGTCATGGTCGTCGGATATAACGTGGGTGTATGCGTCGGGTACTTTTCCGACGATTATTGTTT